>CAZCIJ010000169.1:0-7048 GCA_964498265.1 uncultured Gaiellales bacterium
CAGGTGGGTCGCGACGTTCTCCGCTGGTGCACCGTCCTCGGCAAGGAGCCGCGCAGCCCGCTCGTGTGCGCTTCCCCTCTGTGCGCTTCGCAGATCCTCGTAGATGGCCGCGCGGACGACAGGGTGGACGAACCGAAGCGGCGGATCCTGCTCGAGGATGCCGGCACGAGCGAGAGTGTCCCACGACTCCCTCGCGGCCCTGCGCTCGATGCCCCCGAGTGGCGCGGCATGGCGAAGCTCGGCACCGTCGCCGAGCACGGCGATCGCCTGTGCGAGGCTGGTGACCGCGTCCGGAAGCTGGGCGAGCTGCCGGAGAACCCTGCTCGCAATCGACGGCGGTCCGATGCGCTCCATGGCGCCTGCGTGAGAGGCGGTGGGTGAGATTCCGTCCGCGAGAATGGTGCGCATGAGCTCGCGAAGGAGGAAGGGGTTGCCGCCGCTCGCGGCGTGACACGCCCGGCAGAACTCGTCGTCGGCGGGCTCAGAGAGGGAGGCTCGCAGAAGCTTGGCCACGCCGGCCTCGCTGAGCGGGGCGAGCGTCACCACCTGCGCGACCGGAGCGGACGCGATCGTGGCGAGGAACTCTGACCCAGCCCCCGCCTGGGCTGTACGAGCGGTCAGCAGGAGCAGGATGGGTAGCTCCTCGAGCCGCTGAACGAGGTAGGCGAGAAAGCGGAGCGAGGGCGCATCCGAAGAGTGCGCATCGTCAACGGAGAGGACAAGCGGAGTCTGCACGGCGAGATTGGCACAGAGCCAGTAGAGGCCGTGGAGCGAGGCAAACGACGGATCTCCTGCGGACGCGAGGCTGGCGCTCCGGTCAGGTGTCTCCGCTGACCAACCGAGGCCCAAGACTGGGACAGCGAGGCCGGCAGCGCCTTGCAGGAGGGACTCGCGCTCGCCCGAGGGCGCGAAGGCCAGACGCCGCTCGAGGAGCTGGCGCACGATCCCGTATGCGAAGCCGCGCTCGAGCTCGCTTCCTCGGGCGGTCAAGATCTCGAATCCGCGTTGTCGCGCGACAGAGAGCGCAGCATCGAGCAACCTCGTCTTCCCGATCCCGGCCGGCCCCTCGATCAGACACAGGCGCCCGGGGCCCGAGCCCACTGCTTCGACGAGCTCGTCGATCACCGCAAGCTCGCGCTCTCGCTCCAGGAGCGTCTCTGCTGTCTGTGCCGAGAAGGCGACTCTCCTGGCCGTCAACGGTCGAAACCCTTCGGGGTGTATGCGAAAAGTCTACGGCGGCTCCCACGATGCGAAAGACACGGTCCCCGAGGCAAGATCAGGGCCGAACGCGGCGACCGGCGGGACAGGACGAGCAAGAGCCCGGTCGTGCCCGCATTGCCACCCGATCTGCCAAGGAGGTGTTCCCATGGCGCAGTTTCTGGTGACAGCGCAGTACACGGAGCCCGGCCCTCTCCTCTCGCCGGATCAGACCGCCGACATGATCGAGCAGGCGGTCCTACCGAGCTTTGAGATTCTGGCCCGGTGGGAGCGCGAGGGGAGAGTCAAGGGCGGCGCCCTCGCAGGCGAGAGGGCGGAGGCGTTCGTCCTCGAGGCTGCCTCCAACGAGGAAGCTGGAGAGCTTCTGGCGAGCCTGCCCTTCTGGGGCCTTGCCAGATGGGACGTGAGGCCGCTGCAGTCGTGGAGCTCGACCATTGATCGCGACCGTGCTGCGATCGAGCGGATCCGGCAAGCGGTCCCAGCGCAAGCCGTGAGACAGTAGGTCACGGCCGGGAGGTGATAAGAGTGACTGGGCACTTTGGCTATGACGTGGCGATCGTCGGCGCCTCGATCGCAGGCTGCACGGCGGCGACCCTCTTCGGCCGGCACGGTGCTGAGGTTGCGCTCATTGAGCGCAACAGCGACCCTGCTGCCTACAAGAAGATCTGTACGCACTTCATTCAGCCGAGCGCCGTCCCGACGATCGAGCGACTCGGGCTTGCCTCGGCTATCGAGGAGGCCGGCGGCATCCGAAACGGCGCCGATGTCTGGACGCGGTGGGGCTGGATCCGCTGGCCGAGGGACGGTGATGAGAAAGCTGCCCTCTATGGCTACAACATCCGTCGAGAGAAGCTCGATCCGATGCTCAGGAGCGTCGCCGCCCAGACGCCGGGGGTCAACCTCATCGCGGGGCAGACGGCGAGGAGGCTGCTGTCGAGCCAGGGGCGGATCACCGGCGTGGGCCTCGAAGACCGCTCGGGCTCGACTCGAGAGTTCAGGGCTCGGCTCGTCATCGCAGCGGACGGGCGGGACTCAGACGTTGCCCGCCTTGCCGGCGTTCCCGGCAAAGTGAGACCCCACAACCGCTTTGCCTACTTCGCCTACTTCCGAGACCTCCCCCTCGCCGCGGGCACGATCTCGCAACTCTGGTTTCTCGAGCCCGACGTCGCGTACGCCTTTCCGAACGACGACGGTCTGACCCTCGTCCTCTGCTTCCCGCACAAGGACAAGCTCGAGGCCTTCAAGTCGGATCTCGAGCAGAGCTTCGTCAGCTTCATCGAAGGCCTCCCCGACGCTCCACCGATCAGGCGGGCCAGCCGCGTCTCCGAAATCCTGGGCAAGGTGGAGATGCCGAACATCTCCCGCCCGGCCGCCCAGGCCGGCCTCGCCTTCATCGGCGACGCAGCGATGGCCTCAGACCCCGTCCACGGCATTGGCTGCGGGTTCGCCTTCCAGTCGGCAGAGATGCTCGTCGACTGTACGGCCGACACTCTCGCCGAAGACGGCGACCTCGACCGAGCCCTCGCCCGCTACCGAAAGCGCCACCGCGCCGCCTTCGCCGGCCATCACCTCCTTACGTCCAGCTACTCAACGGGCCGCAACTTCAATCCGCTCGAGAGGCTGCTGATCTCGGCAGCCGCGAGGGATCCACGCATGGGACGGCACCTCCACGAGTTCCAGTCGCGCGACATCTCGGTGCGGCAGTTCCTCTCACCGCTCGCGATCTCGCGTGCGCTGTGGGTGAACGCGGTCTCCGGCAAGAACAGCAAAGAACGACTCGGAGCGCGGAGAGAGGCTCTAGGCGACTATCGCGAGAGAGGAGGGTCAGCATGACGAGCTTGAGGAGCACTCCGATGAACGCGTCGGCGCCCATCCCTACCACCATCCACCTGAGGCCGAGCCGGCTGCTCGGCATCATCGTCGCCGTCGCCGCCCTGGCGGCGGCCATCACCTGGGCGCTGCTCGTCTTCGCCGTCGACAGCGGCAGCCAGAGCGCACAGCCCGCCGTCCGCACGAGCGAGGACGTGCTGGCCGGGCTCAGTCCGCGGGCGCGCCAGTACGTCGAAGGGATCATGGCGCTCACCCCTGCGCAGCTCGCGGCCGGGTTCGGCACGGGGTCGATCACCGACGAGGCGGACGGATGACAGGGGTGAACCTCGGCGAGCGCGCGCCAGAATGGCGGCTCGATGTGCTTGACAGGACTAGTGCCGCCTGCTACGAGTGCGCAGATGTGTCGGTCGGAACGAGGGAAGGAGCGACCTGATGGCGATCGCAGTTGAAGTCAACTTCCGCGGCCATGACGCCACCCTCGACAGGTACATGCAAGCGATCCAGCAGATGGGAGCGGGCCCTCAAGCGCGCCACCCGGATCCAGCCTGCCTGTTCCATTGGATCAGCGAGACACCCGACGGCCTGCACGTCACCGACGTGTGGACGACCCAGGAGGCGTTCGAGCAGTTCGCACAACAGCAGATCGGACCCATCAGCGAACAGGTGGGGTTGCCCCAACCGCAGATCGGACCGATCGTCCAAGTCGCCAACTACATGACCGCTGGCTAGTCCCGGCGCGCCACAGATTCCAGTCTGGGAGGACCCGGATCCTGCCCACGACGGCTAGAGGACCTCGACGAGCCGCTCGAGATCATCGTCGGACGTCCAGAAGCCAACCGAGGCACGAACCCAGCCGAGCCCCGGTAGCTCACGCACGACGACGCCAGAAGCCGCCAGGCGTTCCACGGTCTCGGCGGCGTCGCGGGGAGGCACGAAGGACACGAGCGTCGACTGCCCGGCCTCGGTCACCACGCCGACGCGCTCCGCGAGGAGCTGCCGGCAGCGTTGCGCCGCCGCGAGCGCGAGCGCGTGCCGCTCAGGACCGACGGCGGCGGCGAACTCCAGCGAGGCGAGCAGCCCGGCGACCGAGGGCGCGGGCACGGTCCCGGTGTCGAAGCGCGGCGCGCCGTCGGTGGCCACGAAGGAGCCGTCGGGCTCGAACTCCTTCTGTGAGTAGTAGGACGGGAACGAGATCGCCAGGGTGCCGATCGCGTCGGGAGCGACGTAGAGGGCGCCCGTCCCGTCAGGGCCGAGCAGCCACTTCTGACCGGAGACGGTGTAGAAGTCGCACCCGAGCGCACAGACGTCGACCGCCCGCGCGCCCGCCCCTTGCGCGCCGTCGACGAGCAGCGGAATGCCCCTGCCGGCTAGCTCGCCCACCGGCATCACCTGACCGGTCGTCCACACGACATGGGAGATCGCGATGAGCCTCGTCCGCGGCCCGATCTCGGCCTCGACCGCCTCGAGGGCCTCGGCCGCCGGACGGGTGCCGACGCGCGCGACCCGGACGCGCGCACCGCATGCGGCGAGGGCCCCGAGGAGGCCGAAGTGCTCCGAGTCCGTCGTCACGATCTCGTCCCGCGGTCCCAGCCGGAGCCCTGCGACGACGACGTTGCAGCCCTCCGTCGTGGAGCGGGTCAGGGCGACGTGCTCCGGCTCGGCCCCGAGGAGACGCGCGACGCCCTCGCGGGCGCGCTGGCGAAGCGCCCGGGCGTGCTCCCAGCAGGGCCTGCCCGACCGACCCTCCTCGAGCTCCCGCCGCTCCTGCTCGGCCATCGTGGCCGCCGTCGCGCGCGGCAGCGGCCCGAAGGTGCCCGTGTTCAGGTAGGCCACTCGCTCGAGCACGGGGAGCTCGGCCCGGATCTCGTCGAGCGCCAGGGGCACTAGGCGACCGCCTCCGCTTCGACCGGCGCGTGATCGGAGAGGAGCACGCCCTCGGCGATCCGCCGCCGCGCCTCGGGCCAGGGCGCGGGCCGCCCGCGGAGCTCGAGGCCGCGAACCAGGATCTGGTCGATCCCCGGCAGCGGCTCGGAGAATCCCGCCAAACCCTCGCCGGCCAGGTTGAAGTCGCCGCCGGCGACTGCCGGGCCGCGGCCTGCGACGAGCTCGGAGACGCGACCGAGCTCGCGGCGAGCGGCCGTCGCGCGTGGTCGCGTGGACGTTGGCGAGCACGAGCGTGCGGCCGTTGACTCGGAGCTCGACGAGCTGGCAGAGGCGCGGCTCGGAGCGGGCTCCCGGGTTCAGGCGGTACACGGCCGCGGACACGAGCGCGTGGCGGCGTGCGACGAGGACGGCGTTCGCCTGGCCGGTGAGAGGCGAGCGCACGACTCGGGGCTCGAGCCGCTGCAGCAGCCCGGCCAGCGGGCCCGCGAGCGCGGGCTTGGTCACCGCCGCGGTGACCTCCATGCCGCTCCAGCCCTCGAGCTTGCGCAGGCCCCACACGGGGACCTCCTGGAGACCGACGACGTCGGGGCCGTCGGCCGTCACGAGGCGCACCATCCGGGCGAGCTCGACGCGCCGCGTCTCCGGGGACGTGCGGCCGTGGAAGACGTTCCAGGTCCGGATGACGAGCCGCACGCGCGTACTCTAGGGGCCTGTCAGGAGAGTGAACCCATGCGCGTGGTCATCATCGATCCTGCGGCCTACACGCTGCCCTACGACCACCACCTCGCCGAGGCCCTCGCCGCGCGCGGCGCAGAGGTCGAGCTCGTCGCATCCCGCTTCCGCTTCGGCGAGGCGCCCACGCCCCGCGCATACGTTCGGCGCGAGCTGTTCTACCCCGCGAGTTCGCGGCTGTTCCGCCGGTCGCCGTTCCGGCTTCCTCTCCGGGCGGCGGAGCACGCGGTGGGGCTCCTCCGGCTGCGGGGGATCCCCCGGGACGTCCTCCACGTCCAGTGGGCGCCGCTTCCTCAGCTGGACGTGCGTCTGCTGCCCGTCTCCCCCGCCTCGGTGATCACGGCCCACGACGTCCTCCCGCGCCGAACGAGTGAGCGGCGAGGCCTCTGGCGGCGCCTGTACAGGCGCTTCGACCGGGTCGTGGCCCACTCCGACCGTGCTCGGGAGCGCCTCACGGACGACGTCGGGGTCGAACGGGCCGCGATCCGCGTCATCGCCCACCCGGTGTTTCCGGGGACGCCCCGCTACGAGGACGACGGCGTGACGCTGCTCGCCCTCGGCACGATCCGTCCGTACAAGCAGCCCGACCACGCGATCGCCCTCGCCCAGAGGCTCGGTGCGCGCCTGCTCGTCGTCGGCGACGCCCTCATGGACCTCGGAGGCCTGCGAGACGCGCCCGGCGTCGAGTGGCAGCTCGGCTACGCGGCGGACGCGACCGTCGACGCGGCGCTCGCCCGCACCACCGTGGCCGTCTTCCCGTACCGGGACGAGCTCGACCAGAGCGGCGCCCTCATGCGAGCTCTCGGCGCGGGCGTACCGGCGGCCGCCTACGACGTCGGCGGCATCGCGGAGCCCGTCCTGCGCTTCGGCGCCGGGGTCGTCGCCCCACCGGAGGACGTCGACGCCCTGGCGGATGCCCTCCGAACGCTCCTCGACGACGGATCCGTGCTCGAGGCTGCGAGAGCCGGCGCCCGCAGAGCCGCCGCGGAGCTCACCTGGGAGGCCTCGGCGGCCGCCCACGTGTCCCTCTACGAGGAGCTCCTGACCTGATGGGCCTGCTACGGCGCCGCCCCCTCGCCGACCTCGTGAAGCGCCAGCTCGACCTGTTCGCGAGCGAGCACGCGTCGCTGCTCGCCGACTGCGAGGACGCACTCCGCGAGTACGACGCGGCGTCGGGCGAGGAGGCGGAGGAGCGCTACGGCGACTACGTCGACCTCGTCGATGCCGCGGCCGAGGAGCTCGAGCGCGTCCGGGAGACGTATGCGCGCACGCTCGACGACGAGGTGGCGGACGACTACCGTGACCTGTTCACGAGAGCCGCGCGCAAGCGTTTCCCCCGTCTCATGCTCGAGCCCGACTGATGATCTGGGCCGGTGTGGACGTC
>CAZCIJ010000170.1:0-7029 GCA_964498265.1 uncultured Gaiellales bacterium
GACACCGGCCGCCAGCGCGTCACGGACGGCGTGCGGCCCGGGGAACGCGGGCAGCAGCGAGGGGTGCACGTTGATCACGCGCTCTGGAAAGCGAGCGAGGAACTCCGGCGTCAGCAGGTGCATGTACCCGGCGCACACGACGACGGCGGCTCCCAGCCCCTCGAGCCACGCGGCCATGGCGAGGTCGCGCTCCGACCGCGACCCGTAGCTCCCGAGCTCGAAAACGGCCGTAGGAATGCCGGCGCGGCTCGCTCGCTCGAGCGCGAGCGCTCCCTGGACGTTGCTCGCGACGCCGGCGATCGGCAGACCCTCGTCGATGAGCGCCTGCAGGTTCGTGCCGGCGCCCGAGACGAGGACGCCGATCATGACCAGACGACGCCGCTGACGCCGGCCGCCACGCGCCCGATCACCGGGAAGCCGGCGGCGGACGCATCGCGGGCCGGCACGACCGCGCAGAACCCGATCCCGAGGTTGAACACGCGCCGCTGCTCCTCCTCGCCGACGCCCTGGGCGCTCAGCCACGAGAAGACCGGGGGGCGCGACCAGCTCGAAGGGTCGACCACGGCGCCCAGCCCCGGCGGCAGGATGCGAGCGAGGTTGCCGGGGATGCCGCCTCCGGTGATGTTGGCCAGACCGCGCACGTCGCATCGGCGGCGCAGCTCCCGCACGTCGTCCACGTAGATCCTGGTGGGCGGCAGCAGCATGTCGGCGTCGAACGCTCCCTCGCCGATCAGCGCGCGCACGAGCGAGAAGCCGTTCTCGTGCAGGCCGGACGAGGGCAGCCCGAGCACGACGTCGCCTTCGCCGATCCGGGATCCGTCGACGAGATCCTCGCGCGCGACGACGCCGACGCATGTCGCGGCGAAGTCCATCTCCTCGCCGGCGTACACCCCCGGCATCTCGGCGGTCTCGCCGCCGAGGACCGCGCAGCCGACGGATCGGCATGCGTCTGCCGCCCCTTCGACGAGGTCCGCGACAAGCGTGAGGTCGAGCGTCCCCGCTGCCACGTAGTCGAGGAAGAAGAGCGGGCGGGCGCCGGTCGTCAGGACGTCGTTGATGCAGTGGCCTGCGAGGCAGGCGCCGGCGTCGCGAAGGCGCCCGGCTCGTCGGGCGAGGACGAGCTTCGTCCCGATGCTGTCGGTCGACGCGGCGAGCAGCTGGGAATCGTCCAGCGCGAACACGCCGGCGAAGTGGCCGAACGCGCCGACCACGGCGTCCGTCCGCGTCGATTCCACGGCGCCACGGAGCCGCTCGACGACCGCTTCCGCCTTCGCGAGCGAGACGCCCGCCTGCTCATACGCGCGACTCACCAGTCCCGGATCCTAGGGGAGCGCAGCTGTCGCGCCTCGCGTCCTCGACACGATGTACAATCGAGCCCCAGATCGTGCTCCGCGTTCAGGACATCCTGGCGATGCCTTCGCTCGGACTGGACGTCGCTGCGGGGGCCGACGGCCTCGGCAACGAGGTGCGCTGGCTGCACGCCTCCGAGCTTGCCGATCCGACGCCGTGGCTCGCGGGTGGGGAGCTGCTGCTGACGACGGGTCTCGGCTTGCGGGCGAGGGCCGCCTCCCAACGCGACTACCTGCGCCGCCTCGCGGAGCACCGGCTGGCGGGCCTCGGCTTCGGGCTCGGGTTTGGCTTCGACGAGGTGCCCCGCGCGGTCGTGGCCGAGGCCGACAAGCTCTGCTTCCCCGTGCTCACCGTCCCCTACGAGGTGCCCTTCATCGCCATCTCGAAGGCCGTCTTCACCCACCTCGCGAACGAGCAGCTCGAGCTCGTGACCCAGGCGCTCGAGGTGCACGAGCGGCTTGCCCGGGCGATCGCGCACGGGCGGGGCCTCAAGGCGTTGCTCGCCGTGCTCAGCAACCACCTCGCCTGCAGCCTCGCGCTCGTCGACGAGGGAGGTCGCATCCTGGCCGAGCGCCACGCCCGGAAGCGCCTCGGGTTCGAGCGGGCGCTCGAGCTTCCCGTGGTCGCCGACGACGAGATGGCGACGCTCAAGGCGGTGCGGGATGGGAAGGACTTCGGCGAGTACGACCTCCTCGTCCTCCATCACGGTCAGACGGCGCTCGCGTTCGAGCTGTCCAAGCGGCACGCTGTGTCGGCCGCGGAGCTTCGGCTCGCCGGCGACCTGCTCGACGATCTCGAGCACGAGCGCCTCGACGACCGGGACACGGCCCGCCGCATGGCCGCGTTCGGGCTCGAACCGGAGCGGAACCACGCGGCGCTGCTCGCGGTTCCGAGCGACGGCCTGACGCCGGCGCGCCTTCGGCTCACGGTCGCTCGGGAGCTCGACCACCGAGCGGTGCGCTACCTCTCCACGGCGAGGCCCGAGCGGGCGGTGTTCCTCGTCGAGGCACAGAGCGAGGAGGCGGTACTCGGCCTCGCCCGCGGCATCGTCGCCGTCGAGCCGGACGCGAGGATCAGCGTCGGTCGTCCCGCGCAGGGACGGGCGCTCGGCCGCAGCCTGCTCGAGGCCCGGGCGGCGCTCGACACCGCCGGCGCCCCGGTTGCCTCGTACCGCAACCTCGGCTCGCTCGAGCTGCTGCTCGGCCTCCCCGACGCACCTCTCGAGGCCTTCGTCGACCGGGTCCTGGGAGACGCAGCCGACAACGCTTGGCTCGTCGAGTCCCTGACGGCGCTGCTCGACGCGGGGTGTCACTGGAGCGAGGCCGCCGAGCGGCTCGGCGTCCACCGGCACACGCTCCGTTACCGGATGGAGCGCCTGCGCGAGCAGACGGGCCGCCACCCCGACGACCCGGAGCAGCGCATGGAGCTCTGGCTCGCGGTCAAGGCGAGCCAGGCGCTCGCCGCACGGAGGGAACGCGCTCCGGCGTGACCACCATCCTCTCGCGCCTGTACGGCATCGTGCTCCCGCGGTGGAAGGTGACGCCGAGGTCGTGCAGGCGCCGGCGCACGAGCGGCCCCTCGAGCGTCTCGTCGCACAGCTGCGCGACCTGCTCGAGGAGCGTCACGAGCTCGACGCGGTAGCCTTCCCCCGCAAGCAGCTCCGCGACGCCTGCGGCGGTCACGTATCCCTCGCCGTCGTAGACGACGACGCGCTCGCCCTGCGGGCACTTCCCCTCGAGCATGACCTGCTCGGGCGTCAGGACGTCCGGGCGGGACGCGTCCGCGCCCGGGATCGGCGCGTGCGTCGCCGCGCTGAGACCGTCGGCCGCCCAGCGTGCGCCGGTGGCCACGACGACGACCTCCGCCCCGTCCTGGCGGACCTCCTGCGTGGTCAACGACACGCCGGTGAGCAGCTCGACGTTGCGCAGCTTCTCGAGCTGGATCCCCCAGCGCGCACGGTTCTCGAGCGAGCCGCCGTACTCGTCCGTGCGGCGGTAGCCGCCGTACTCGTCCGTGCGGCGGTTGTAGAAGGGCGAGAGGAACTGCGTCGCCAGGTAGGAGTGGCCGCCGTAGACGTAGACGATGTCGAATCCGACCGAACGTGCGTCGCGGGCGGCGCGGACCCAGGCGGCCCGGACGCGGCGGATGTCGTCTCGCTCCATCGCCTTCGCGACCGTCGAGGGCTCGTAGTCGGACGCCAGCTGCGACGGCGCGATCGCAGGCCAGCGCGACTCTCGCCTGCCGGCATGGCCCCGGACGTGGGTGAGCTCGATGCCGGCGAGCGCGCCGTGCTCGTGTACGGCATCGGCAATAAGCGCGAGGTTTCCGAGGTCGGCCTCGTCGAGGAGAGCGGCCGAGACGTACGGCGACTCGTCCGAGTCGAAGTCGATCGGCGCGTACTCGGTGCAGACGGCGGCCCAGCCCCCCTCCGCCTTCATCGCGCGGTGGGCGGCCTGCGACCGCGGCTTCTCGGAGCCGTAGCCCGTGCAGTGCGGCACCTGGTAGAAGCGGTTGCGCAGCGTCTTCGGGCCGATCCGAACCGGGTCGAAGAGGACGTCGTGCTTGGGATCGCGCGGCATCGGGCGCTCCCGGGCGGGGAGCACTACGCGGCGGCGAGCACTACGCGGCGGCGAGGGGGAGACGGGCCGCGACGTCGTCGAGCGCTGCAAGGACGCCGGCCGCCATCTCCTCCAGCTCCGATCGCGCGACGACGAGCGCAGGGGAGATCTGAATCGCGCCGCCCGTGAGCGTGCGGGTCAAGACGCCGTGGTCGCGGGCGGCGAGCGCGACCCTGTCCGGCAGCAACGGGTCCCCCTCGAGGAGAGCGGGATCGATCTGCACCGCGGCCATCACGCCCGTGCCGCAGCGGACCTCGCTCACGAGGGCGTGCTCGGCCAGCGGCTGGACGCTCGCCGCGAGCTCGGGCTCGAGCGCCCGTCCGCGCTCGACGAGCCCTTCGCGCTCGATGATGTCGAGGTTCGCGTGCGCCGCCGCCGCAGCCGTGGCATGGCCAGAGTACGTGTAGCCGTGTCGCCAGATCCCGACGTCGGGCGAGACCCAGAAGGGCTCCGAGACGCGCGGCGACGCGATGACGCCGCCGAGCGGCACGTATCCGGACGTGATCCCCTTCGCGAACGTGACGAGGTCGGGCTCGACGCCGAAGCGCCGGCTCGCGAACCAGGCTCCGACGCGGCCGTAGCCGCAGATGACCTCGTCCGCCACGAAGAGCACCCCGGTCTCGCGGCAGATGCGCTGCACCCCCTCGAGGTAGCCCTCGGGCGGAGCGAGCACTCCCCCGGCTCCGATGATCGGCTCGCAGAAGAACGCTGCCACGCGCTCGGGCCGAAGCTCGGCGATCGTCTGCTCGAGGGCCTCCACGGAGTCCCACGGCACGCGTGCGGTGCCGGGGACGAGCGGCCCGGCGCCGACCTTGAACAAGTCGGTGCCGACGATGCTCGTGCCGTACCCGCCCATGCCGTGGTAGGAACGCTCGCGCGAGAGGACGACGGTGCGCTCGGGTTGCCCCTGAATACTCCAGTAGCGCCGGGCGAGCTTCGCCGCGGTCTCGATCGACTCCGCGCCGCCGCTCGTGAAGAAGACCACCGCACCCTCGAAGGGGGCGATGCCGGCGACGCGCGCGGCGAGTTCCGTGGCCGGCCGCGCCGTCAGGTCCGCGTAGGCCGAGCATGCCGGCAGCCGGCGGATCTGGGAGGCGACGGCCTCCGCGATCTCCGCGCGCCCGTAGCCGACGTTGCAGTACCACAGCGCGGCGCAGGCGTCGAGGTAGCGACGGCCCTGCTCGTCCCAGACCATCACGCCATCTCCTCGATCGAGCACGAGCTCCCCGCTCTGCGAGACGGCGTGCATGTCCGCGAACGGGTGCCAGAACCGCGTCACGCGCTGAGCGTATCGAGTCCGGCGGTCACGCCGCCGGGCCATCTGGACGATCGATCATCTCCATACACGGGGACGCTTCGCGGCCCTACGGCATGGCCGTCTAGGGTGAGCCCGTGAGAGGGGCTGCTCGGTGAGGCGGGTCGACGCCATCGTCGTGGGAGCCGGCGTCATGGGCGCTTCCGCTGCACGAGCGCTCGCGGAGCGCGGCCGCGAGACCGTGCTGTTCGAGCAGTTCGAGCTCGGGCACGCGCGCGGCTCGTCGCACGGGCCCACGAGGCTGTTCCGCCTCGCCTATCCGCAGCCGGACTACGTGCGGCTCGCGCAGCGAGCGGTCCCCTCCTGGCGGCGGCTCGAGGAGCAGGCCGCCGAGCCGCTGCTCGTCACGACGGGCGGGCTCTACGCCGGGGAGTGGGCCGAGCGTTGCGGAGCAGGGCTCGGGGCCGCCGGCGTCCGTCACGCCTGGCTGTCCGCGCGCGAGGCGGCCGAGCGCGTTCCGGCGATGTCGTTCGCCGGTCTCGAGCGCGTGCTCTGGCAGGAGGCCGGAGGCGTGTGCCTGGCCGACCGAACGGTCGCCGCCCTCGTCCGCGTCGGCCGCGCTCATGGCCTCGAGGTACGCGAGGGCGAAGCTGTCGAGCACGCGGCCGCGCGCGACGACGGAGCGGTGGTGACGAGCGCGTCGGGGCAGCTGCGCGCACCCGTCGTGGTCGTCGCGGCGGGAACGTGGGCCGGGTCCTTCCTCGCCCGGCTTGGCATGGAGGTGGCACTGCGACCGGCCTTCACCCAGGTGAGCTACTTCGCGCCGCGCCGGGGGGAGATGCCGGAGGCCTTGCCCGCGTACATCGAGGGCGAGACGGTCGGAGGGCTGGGCGCGGGCGGCTACTGGGTTCCGCCGCTCGCGGGCGCGACGGTGATCAAGGCCGGCGCCGGAGTGCCGGGCAGAACGGTCGACCCGAACCTGGGCCCGTTCCCGCCGGAGGCCGAGCGCGAGCGGCGGGACGCCGAGTTCGTCGTACGCCGCCTGCCAGGCCTCGACCCGGCGCCGCTGAGGACGGAGACGTGTCTCTACACGATGGCCCCCGACGAGGACTTCGTCCTCACGCGGGCCGGCCAGGTGGTCGTCTGCTCGTGCTGCAGCGGGCACGGCTTCAAGTTCGGGCCGCTCCTGGGCGAGATCGCGGCCGACCTCGCGACCGGCGCCGATCCCGGCATCCCCGCGGAGCGCTTCGCCCTCAAGCCGGCTCCCGCGGGCTAGCACAGCCACTTCGAGCACGAAGAAAACGGCGCGGCTGGAGGCGGGTCAGGGTCTGTTTGGCGAGCCGGTCCGCAGGCCGTGCCAGCCGTCTCGCGCGACGACCCGGCAGGCCGTCCGAGGATCTCGGCGACGCGGTCGGTATCCGGGAGTCCTCCGACGGGGCCCGCCCAGCCTGCTCCCACGAAGCACCTTCGCGGGGATGCGGGGCTCCGAAGGCTCGCGGTAGTGTCCGGGTGTGCCCAGGCCGACGCCCGAGGAGCTCGCGCGCGCGCCGAAGGTGCTGCTGCACGACCACCTGGACGGAGGGCTGCGACCGGGGAGCGTGATCGAACTCGCCGCCGACTGCGGCCACACGCTTCCGACGAGCGAGGCGGGCGCTCTCGAGGAGTGGTTCGTCGAGGCGGCAAGCTCGGGCTCGCTCGAGCGATACCTCGAGACCTTCGCCCATACGGTCGCCATCATGCAGGCGCGCGAGGCACTCGTCCGGGTGGCCGTGGAGTGCGTCGAGGATCTCGCGCTCGACGGCGTCG
>CAZCIJ010000171.1:0-7002 GCA_964498265.1 uncultured Gaiellales bacterium
GATCAGGAAGGGCGAGCGCGCCGAGGGACCGGCCCCGCCTGCTCCCCTGTATGCTGCAGCGGCACGAGAGCCCTGCTCCAGCATGTGTCGCAACATCCGGACGCTGCATAACTACGATCCGCCGGCGACTGAGGACGAGATCCGGGCGGCTGCGCTTCAGTACGTGCGCAAGATCAGCGGCATGGCGAAGCCCTCGCGGGCGAACGAGGCGGCGTTTGTCAGGGCGGTGGACGAGGTGACGGCCGTCTCTGCGCGGCTGCTCGGCGAGCTCGTCACCTCCGCGTCTCCTCGCGACCGCGAGCGCGAGGAAGAGCGCCGGCGCGCCCGCGCCCGGCGTCGCTTCGGCCAGGCGGCGTAGAGGCCGTGCGCCGCCGGGGGCGGCGCCGTCCAACCATCCCCGTAGAACGCCGAGGAGGACCTCGCCCTCATCCCGCAGCTCTCCGGCGTCGACGTCGCCATCGCCGGGGCGGCGACGAGCTGCTCGCGAACGCGGACGATCCGCTGATCCCGGGTGACGTCTCGGCGGGCCCGTACCCCACCGTGGCCACGGACGCCGACGGCGATGGCGGCGACCAGTACCCGTTCCGCGGGCTGCCGTTCACGACCATCGGAGTCACCTACCAGCAGGCGCTCTCCGGCTTCATCGCCGACGCGCTCGGCGGGCTCATCGCCGGCGCCGACTACCCCGAGGGGGGCGAGGGCCGGATCACGACGGTCTCGTGAAGGCGCGCTCGGCGACGAGCGCGAGCCGGCCGCCGCTGACCGCGTAGGTCTCGATACGCAAGCGGTGGGGCTCCGCCTCGATGAGGTGGAGCCCCACCGCCTCGGCGTGACGGCGGAGGCGGGGGCGTCCGAGTCCGGGGGCGGTCGCGAGAACGAGCGCGCCCTCGCCGGCCAGGATCTCGCGACGGTCGAGCACGAGCGCCTGGTGGGTGTGGCCGGAGAGGACGAGCTCGACGCCGGCCGCGCCGAGCGTCGACAGGACGTGCGCGCGGCGCGGAAGCGAGCGCTTGCCCGTGCGCCAGGGCGCGCCGGCGAGGTGGTGATGGACGGCGACGACCCGGAGTGCGCCCTGGGGGGCGCTCGACACGATCGTGGCGGCGCGCGCGAGCTGGCCGGCGCTCAGCGCTCCGCGCTGGTACCGCAGCGGGCGCACGGAGTTGAGACCGCACACGACAATCGTGTGGGAGCGATACACGGGCTCGAGCTCGCGCCACTCGCGGAGGAAGGAGACGAACGGGGCCGTGAGGCGACGGGCCGGCAGCGCCGGCAGGTCGTGGTTGCCGGCGACCGCGAGCACCGGAGGCCCGAGCGCCCGCAACAGGCCGCCGGCACGGGAGTGCTGCTCCGCGCGGTTGCGATGGGTGAGGTCGCCGCTCGCCACCACGAGCTCGGGTGAGCGCTCGACGACGAGGGAGCGCAGCGCCGTCGCGACCAGGCCCAGATCGTCGCCGTGGGCGCCGACGTGCAGATCCGAGACGTGCAGGATGCGGGCGACCACCGCCGTAACCTAGACGTTTGATCGGAAGTCCGATCAAACGTCGGCGCTAGCACCGCCGCAAGCGGCCGAATCGGCCGCTTGCGGCGCTGGTAATGAGACGGCCACGCCGTAGGGGCCGCGAAGCGGCCCGTGTATGGAGACGATTGATCGAGTCATCGATCAATCGTCTAGGGGCAAACGACGCCGCTCGTGCGCCTGAGGCGCCGTTGACGCTGGAACGCGGCCACGGAGCAGGGCGTCGGTCGCTCTCACTATCATCCGGGTATGGTCGACGAGCCGACCGAGGTCTTCGACGACATCTACCTCGGCCTCCAGGCGGGCGTCGCCGGGCGGAAGCGCCGCCGCGGCGAGGCGCTCTCGCCCGAGGAAAGCGAAGCGCTCGGGCGCTGGGAGCGTCTCTCGACGCCGCGCAAGGCGCTCGCGGTCGGCGGGTTCGTGCTCGGGACGTTCGGCCTGGGCTTCGCCGTGGGAGGACTCGTCTTCGGCCGCCGCCGCTCTGCGAGCGCGTAGACGAGGCGCTGTCAGGCAGGATCCCCCGTGAGAGCGCCGAACGGCGCGGCATGGAGCTCTGGGTCAGACCGCACGGGGCGGCGCTCGTCCGCCCGCTCACGCGTGCCGTTCTGCTCGCCGCGGCCGGCGGCGCCGGCGTCCTCCTGGGCTCCGGGATCCACTGGGGCATCGCGACCCTCGGGGCCCTGGCGGTCACGCTCGGCGCGCTGCTCGCTCTCGCGACGGTGTGGGGGTGGGAGCGCACGACGGTCGTGCTGTCCGGGGAGGCGCTCGAGGTGAGCTGGGGGATCGCACGGCGCCACGTCGCCCGTGTGACGCTCGACCGCGGCGCGCCGATCGAGATCGAGCAGGGGATCGTCGGGCGGATCCTCGGCTACGGCACCCTCGTCGCCGGCGAGCTGCAGGTGCCCTACGTGCCGCTCCGATCCGAGCACTAGTGACACGGCGCTAGGATGCCGCTCGCCCAGGTCGGCCGCTACCGCGTGCTCTACGAGGACCAGGGCTCCGGCGAAGCAGTCTTGCTCATCAGCGGGCTGGGCGGCGACCGGACCACCTGGCGGCTGCAGCTCGACGCCCTGCGGGAGCGCTTCCGCGTCATCGTCTTCGACAACCCGGGCATCGGTGGGACGACGGGGCCGCCGGGCCCGTACGGCTTGGATCTCCTCGCGGACGTGGCCGCCGGCCTCCTGCGCCATCTCGGGATCGATCGGGCCCACGTGGTGGGCGCCTCGATGGGCGCAGCCGTCGCTCAGCAGCTCGCGCTCCGCGCCCCGGAGCTCGTGCGCACGCTCTCCCTCCACGGCACGTGGGCCCGGGTGGACAACTACCTCGCTGCGCTGCTGCGCAGCTGGCAGGGCTACGCGCGCTCCGTGCCGCGGCTCGAGCTCCTGCGGCAGATCTGGCTCTTCGTCTTCACGGTCTGGTGGTTCAACGATCGCCCGGACGATCTCGCAGAGCTCGAGCGCCTCGCACTCGAGACGCCGGACCTCCAGAGCGCGGAGCAGTTCTGCCACCAGGCGCAGGCCTGCATCGAGCACGACGTGCTCGACCGGCTCTCCGAGATCGCGGCGCCGACCTACATCTCAGTCGGGGACCGCGACCTGCTCACGCCGCCGCACCACGCCTACAGGATCAAGGAGCGCCTGTCCCATGCCAGGCTGCGCCTGTGGAAGCAGATGGGCCACGCGCCCTACTGGGAGATCCCGGCCGACTTCAACGCGAGGCAGCTCGACTTCTTCAGGGAGCACGGGTGAGCGTCAGGCCGATGACCCCCTTGGGGAGCACGGGCCTCGTCGCCGTTCGTTCCCTGCTCCTCCGCGGAACGCCCCGACACGCGCGGCGCCCCGATAGCGGGGTGGGAAGACGAGACGGTAACGGCCACGCTCGAGCGCGCCGGCGGCCAGGTCGGCGACTACCTCATCCCCACGGCGCTCGACATGCCGCCCGTCGTCGCCGAGCTGGTCGAGGAGCCCGAGCCGAACGCGTTGTCGGCGTGAAGGGCGTGGGCGAGCCGCCAGCGATCGTGTCGCCGGCCGCGATCGCGGCCGCGCTGCGCGACGCGACCGGCCGCTCACGCGAGTCCCGGTGCGGCCGGACGATATCGTCGGCCTCTGAGCTCGCCTACGAGCGAGCGGAGAATACGGTCTCGCCGGCGAGAATCGTCTCCTGCGGCGCGAGCTCGCGCGTCAAGACCGCGAGGTCGGCTCGGAACCCCGGCGCGAGCCGCCCGCGGTCGAGGAGGCCGAGGACGCTCGCGGGAACGAGCGCCGCCATGGTCGCTGCCTCCGCGAGGCCGAAGCGGGCTGCCATGCGGGAGACCATCGCGGCGCCGCAGCGGTCGCCGCCGCGCAGCCTGCCGTCCGGGAGCTCCCGGGGTATCTGCACGAGGTCGCTCGTCAGCGCGATGCGCGAAGGACCGGCCGCCCGCACGGTCAGCGTCTCGGTCGCCGGGTGGAGATGGCGGCCGTCGGCGATCAGGCCGAGCGTGACGCGCTCGTCCTCGAGCAAGGCTCCGATGGCTCCAGGCGCGCGCGCCTTGAAGCC
Source organism: uncultured Gaiellales bacterium (assembly GCA_964498265.1). GTDB lineage: Bacteria > Actinomycetota > Thermoleophilia > Gaiellales > Gaiellaceae > CAZCIJ01. The sequence goes on from CAZCIJ010000171.1 coordinate 4,055, forward strand.
GCTCATCGCGTTCCAGAGGTGCGTCGCGAACGAGGCGCCCAGATCGACCGCCGCCCGCGTCGTGCGGTGATTGGCTGCCGTGTGCCCGAGTGAGGCGACGGCGCGCGCCGCGACGATGCGCTCGACGGCCTCGAAGGCGCCGTCGACCTCCGGGGCGAGCGTGACGAGTCGCACGCGGCCGCTGGCCAGCCAGGCCGCGAGCTCGGCCAGGTCGACCGGGCGGATGTGCTCGGCGGGCTGAGCGCCCGCCGCCTCGCGGTTGAGGTACGGGCCCTCGACGTGGGCGCCCAGGCAGGCGGGGTCGTCGGGAAGCTGCTCGAGGAAGCGGTCGACGGCGCCGCGAGCGGACGTGCCCACGGTCGCGAGGTAGCCCGTGACGCCCTGCTGGCACGACCGCGACCAGTCGTAGATCTGGAGGTCGACGAAGCCGGGGAACACGACGGGCTCCTCGAGCTCCTCCTCGAGTGTCTCGACAGCGGTGATCATCCCGCCTGCGAGCCGGAGGACGCCTGGGCGGGCACCTTCGATCGGATCCACCAGCAGGCCCGCGAGCTCGCGTCGCATCGGGCCATTCTCGCGGCAGGCGCCCGTCGCCGTCCTGTCCGCGGGGCGCGCCCTTGCCGGCCGAGCCCGATACGGCCGGCTTCGCCGGCCTGGACCCTCCGCGGCCTGGCGCGCTGCGCGCGCGGCCGCTGCGCGGCGAACCTCCGGTTCACCGCGAGAGCGAACTTCCGGTTCACCTTGCCCACGGGCGAACATGTGTTCGTCCGAGCCGCGGGATAGACTCGCGTGAGGATGCCAACGGACGAGATCGTCGTGCTCGGCGCCCGCGAGCACAACCTGAAGGACATCACCGTCCGGCTGCCGCGGAACGCCCTCATCTGCATCACCGGGCTCTCCGGCTCCGGGAAGTCGTCGCTCGCCTTCGACACGATCTACGCGGAGGGGCAGCGCCGCTACGTCGAGTCGCTGTCCGCGTACGCCCGGCAGTTCCTGCAGATGATGGAGAAGCCGGACGTTGACTCGATCGACGGCCTCTCGCCGGCGATCTCCATCGACCAGAAGACGACGTCCCGCAACCCGCGCTCCACGGTCGGCACCGTCACCGAGGTCTACGACTACCTCCGCCTCCTCTACGCCCGGATCGGCAAGCCCCACTGCCCCGTCTGCGGCCGGCCCATCGCGGGGCAGTCGATCGAGGCCATCGTCGATCAGGTGCTCGCGGTCCCCGAGGGCACGAGGTTCACCGTGAACGCGCCTGTCGTGCGCGACCGCAAGGGCGAGTTCCGCGACGTGCTCCAAGGGCTGCGCGACGAGGGCTTCACGCGCGTCAAGGTCGACGGGGAGCAGCGGCTGCTCGAGGAGGCCATCGAGCTCGACAAGAAGTTCAAGCACACGATCGAGGTGGTTGTCGACCGCCTCGTCATGAAGCCCGACCTGCGCCACCGCCTCGCCGACTCCGTCGAGACCGCGCTGGCCTTGGCGGATCGCCTCGTAACCGTCGACATTGTGGACGGCGACGGCATGACGTTCTCGGAGCGCTTCGCCTGCCCGGAGCACGGGGTCGGACTGCCCGAGCTCGAGCCGCGCGTCTTCTCGTTCAACTCTCCTCATGGCGCCTGCCCGCGCTGCACCGGCCTCGGGCACCAGCAGGAGATCGACCCCGACCTGCTCGTCCCGGACGCGTCCCTCTCCATCGGCGAGGGCGCGCTCGTCCCCTGGTCGGTTGGAGGGTCGTCCTTCTACGAAGGCGTCATCCAGGCCATCGCCGACCGGTACGAGATCGATCTCGATCGACCCTGGTGCGAGCTCACGGAAGGGGAGCAACGCCCCTTCCTCTACGGGACGGACGGCGACCGCGTCTACGTCCAGTACCGAAACCGCATGGGCCGCCGGCGCTCGTACATGCTGACGTGGGAGGGACTCGTCTCGAGCCTCGAGCGCCGCTATCGCGACACCGACTCCGCCACCCAGCGCGAGCGCATCGAGGAGTACATGTCGGCCCGGCCCTGCTCCGCCTGCAGAGGCGCGCGCCTGAAGCCGGAGGTGCTCGCCGTCACGGTCGGGGACCTCAACATCCACGAGCTGACCCAGAGGTCGGTGAAGCATGCGATCGAGTTCGTCGAGCGGCTCGAGCTCTCGGAGCGGGAGCTGCACATCGCCGCGCGCATCCTCAAGGAGATCCGCGAGCGACTCTTCTTCCTCGACAACGTAGGCGTCGGCTACCTCCAGCTCGACCGGGCGGCCTCGACCCTCTCGGGAGGCGAGGCGCAGCGATTGCGCCTGGCGACGCAGATCGGCTCGCAGCTCGTCGGCGTTCTCTACATCCTGGACGAGCCGTCGATCGGGCTCCACCAGCGCGACAACGATCGCCTGATCCGGACGCTCGGGCGCCTGCGCGACATCGGCAACACCGTCCTCGTCGTCGAGCACGACGAGCAGATGATGCGCGCGGCCGACCACCTCGTGGACATGGGACCCGGAGCGGGGGAGCACGGCGGCCGCGTGGTCGCCGAAGGCCCTGCCGGGGCAGTCGAGAGCATGCTGGAGTCCGTCACCGGCCAGTTCCTGTCGGGCACGCGCCGGATCGCCGTGCCGCCGCGGCGCAGGGACGACCGCGGCGCCTTCACCGTCAGGGGCGCACGGATGCACAACCTCAAGGGGATCGACGTCGACTTCCCGGTGGCCAAGCTCGTCTGCGTCACCGGCGTCTCCGGCTCGGGGAAGTCGACGCTCGTGAACGAGATCGTCTACAAGGCGCTCGCGAACCGCCTCAACCGCGTGCGCGTGAAGCCGGGCGAGCACGACCGGGTCGAGGGCATCGATTGCTACGACAAGGTGATCGACATCGACCAGTCGCCGATCGGGCGCACCCCGCGCTCCAACCCGGCGACGTACACGAAGCTCTTCGACCACATCCGCGAGCTGTACGCGCAGACGCCGGACGC
>CAZCIJ010000172.1:0-4566 GCA_964498265.1 uncultured Gaiellales bacterium
CGTGATCTGCACGCACTCGAGGTAGTTGCGGTTCCACACCGGCTCGAGCATCGTGTTCGCGAAGCGCAAGAACAGGATCTCCTCCAGGCCCATCTTCCCGAGGAAGTGGTCGATCCGGTACAGCTGCGACTCCTGCACGTACTGGTGCAGCTCCTGCGCCAGCGCCCGCGCCGAGGCCAGGTCGTGGCCGAACGGCTTCTCGACCACCACCCGTCCCGTCGTGGTGAGCCCTGCCTCGGCCAGGCCCCTCACGACGGTGGCGAACAGAAACGGCGGGATCTCCAGGTAGAAGACCGGGCAGCCGGCGCCCTTGACCGCGGCAGCGACGCGCTCGTACGTCGAGGCGTCGGTGAAGTCGCCCTGCACGTAGGAGAGCCGAGCAGAGAAGCGCTTGAACACCTCTTCATCGAGCTGCTCGCCGGTGCCGACGATCGACTCCCGGGCGCGCTCGATCAGCTGGTCGACCGTCCAGTCGTCGACGGCTACCCCGACGATCGGGCAATCGAGCAGCCCGCGCAGCTCGAGCCGGTAGAGCGACCTGAACGTCATGACCTTCGCGAGATCGCCCGTGATCCCGAAGACCACGAAGACGTCTGCAGGGTGCTGCCCTGTACTGTCCTGCCCGCGCATTGCCACGATGCGACTCCTCCGTCGATGAGCTCAGTCGGTTCCCCTGGGCGCCTTGGTCGGCGACTCGACGACGATCCGGCTCGAGCGCTCGTGCGTGAAGCCAGCCCAGGTCCAGTCGACGACCGCCTTCGCGCGGTCCTCTCCCGTCGACAGGAGCGCGAGGTGGACAGCTCCCCAGGCAAGCGCCGCCGTCTTGCCCTTCATCGTCCTTCCGCGACGGAACTGAACGACCGCCGCCCCTCGACCGATCGTCGCCATGGTGCCCTTGTCGTGATACGCGAAGGGCTCCGTCTCCTTGCCCTCGAGGCGACGCGCGATGTTCTCTCCGACGCGTTCCCCGGCCTGGAGGGCCACCGAGCCGAGCTGGGGGAGAACCTCGCCCGTCTTCGTGTCGGTGATCCACGCTAGGTCGCCGGCGGCGAACACCTCCGGATGCGCGGCAAGGCTGAGGTCGGGCTGGACGACGACGCGGTTGCTTCGCTGCAGCTCGAGACCGAGCGACTTCGCGATCGGGCTCGCCTGAAGCCCTGCGCCCCAGACGAGCGTGTGCGCGGGGAGCGCGGTGCCGGACTTCAGCGTGACTTGAGTCGGGGTGATCGAGGTCACCATCTCGCCCAGGAGCACCTCGACGCCGCGCTTCTCGAGCGCCTGCTTCGTGTACGTGCGGATCTCGCGCTTGAACATCGGAAGAAGCTCGGAGCCGGCCTCCACGAGGACCAGGCGCGTCTTGTCCACCGGCAGCGCTGGATAGTCCTTGACGAAGTCGCCGCTGTAGAGCTCGGCGAGCGCGCCGGCGCTCTCGATTCCCGTGGGGCCGCCTCCGACGACGACGACGTTGAGCGCGCCGTCGTCGAGGAGCGTCGGGTTTCTGTCGGCTGCCTCCCATTTGCGCAGGACGTGCGACCTGAGGCGCACCGCGTCCGCGAGCGTGTACATCGGGAACGCATGCTCGGCGGCCCCCTGCGTCCCGAAGAAGTTGACCTCCGCGCCGAGGCCCAAGACGAGGTAGTCGTAGGTTAGGGGCGCCAGCTCGTCGAAGCTCACCTCGCGCCTGGCGAGATCGACCGCAGTCACGGTTGCTTGGTGAACGGCGACGTTCGGCTGCTCGTGGAACAGATCGCGCAGGGGATGCCCGACCGCGGACGTCTCGAGCAGATCGGTTGCCACCTGGTAGAGGAGCGGCTGGAACGTGTGGTAGTCGTGCGCATCGATCAGCACGATCTCCGCATCGGCGGTCTTGAGCTTCCGGGCCGCGCCGATGCCGGCAAATCCCCCGCCGAGGATGAGGACGCGTGGGCGCGGGGATTCGCCGTTCGTCGACACCTCCGGGACACTAGCGCCGACCCAGGGTGGCTACCTCATCCATTGGGGGTGATCTCGCACTCGCCGGAACGCCTGCGACGAAGCCTTTCGGGGCTCAACGCGCGAGCTCGCCGGACTCGCCGGCGTCGTCCGGAGGAGCTGCTCGAGAGGGCTTGCGCGGTGCCTGCTCCTGAGCTGGGGCGAGCCTCGCTGAGACGACGTAGGAGACGACGACCGTGACGATCACGATCGGCATGAGGTTGACAGCGTCGGCTTGGAGGAAGAGGACGGGGAGCAACACGGACGTCAGCGGGAACCCGAGCGTGGCCACGGTCATGGCCCCGATGCCCATGGCGGCGCCGGCGATCATGGGTAGCCCGGGGGCGTGGGAGAGGGCGATGCCTCCAGCAGCTCCGATGAGCATGCTCGGGAAGATGGGCCCGCCACGAAAGCTGCTGAGCGAGAGGCTGTAGGCAAGGCCCTTGCAGGCGACGAGGAGGACGAGGGCGCCCACGGTCCAGTCGGCGGCGTTCTGGATGAGCGGCGCCAGCGCGTCCTGCCCGGAGAAGAGCACCTCGGACGAGCTCTTGCCGGATCCCTCGGCGAACGCGACCGCAAGGGCGCCCACGGCCAAGCCGACAACCGGTGAGAGGAGCAGCCGGCGCTGCTCGACGATCGACTTGAGGACGAGCGCCAGCCGCCGGATGCTCGTCCCGAGCACGGCGCCGGCGACGCCGATCCCGATCGCCCAGAGGAACTGAGCGGCGTCGGGCGTTCCGAACGCCGGAATGTCCGGCACGGCGAGCGAGAGGGTGCCGAAGCCGGTCCAGGAGTTCAGCCCGATGAAGATGAGCGCGCCCACGCCGGCGGCAAGCAGGCCCGGCGCCAGCACGACGCCCAGCATCGCGCCGCCGAGCCCGGCGACCTCCATGAGGAGGAACGCAGCGACGAGCGGGGAGCCGAGGAGGGTGCTGATGGCGGCGAAGCTGCCTGCGACGCCGATGACGACGCTCGCCATCTCGGGCGCGTCGCGCTTGACGAGATGAACGGCGAGGACGCCGAGCCCGCTGCCGATCGCGATCAGAGGCGCCTCGGGCCCGATCACCGCGCCCAGAGCAAGGCCGGCGAAGGCAGCGATGACGATCCCCGGCAGCTCGATCGGCCGAACGGGCCCCGACGCCTTGAACCCTTCTGCCGGCTCGTGACCGCCGGTTCCGGGTAGGTAGACGATCGCGGGCGCGACGAGCAGCCCGCACAGGGTCAGGAGCGGCAGCGGCCACCAGAGCGGTGCCACCTCGAACCCGAGCGCCTCCGGCAGGGTGGAGTAGAGGTAGTCCTGCGCCTCGCCGACGCCTTTCAGGAAGAAGTACGCAGTCGCCGCCACCGGCACCCCGACGAGCGCACCGAAAACGAGAAGCGCCACATAGCCGCGACTCCGCAGGAGCTCGGCGGGGTCGGGAGACGCCGCCGGAGGGTTCTGATCAGCCCTCGCCATCCGCTAGCCCTTCTTGGTGGCGGGAACTCGTGACGCTGTGACAGGTTCTTCTGGATCTTGGGCCGCAAGGATGCGCCGACGGAGCCGGGCTTGGCCCGGCGGGAGGCCCGTCAAAGAACGGGCCACCCCGGTGACGCGGCTCTCGAGGTGCCGGCTCCGCTAGACGCAGGAACACTCAGGAGCGCGCGAAAGGAGGGGGTCCGTGGGGAACCAGGGGTCGCCCCGCGTTAACGGACATCCGAGCATCAGAGCAGGGGGGCGCCCCGACACCATCGTCCGGACGGGATGAAGCGTCCAGCCGGCGGGATTCATCCGAACTGGATGATGCCCCGGTCGTCGGCCGGTGGTTTCCTGTCTCGCGAACGAGAAGAGGGTCTCCCGTGCGCGGGCTGCGCTGGTTGATCCTGAAATCCCGGAAGGAGGGAGTGATGCGAGCACGGAGACGAATCGGGCTGATCGCCGCGCCGGTCGTGGCGCTCGTGCTTCTCGTCGCCGCCTGCGGCGGTGACGAGAGCCAGGCGAGCGCGGAGCAGAACCTGTGCCAGGCCCTCGGCAACTACGCCTCGGCGGTGGCCGGGCTGCAAGGGCTGAGCCTCCAGAGCACCAAGCAGGACATCCAGACGCAGGTCGAGGCGGTTCAGAGCGCCTGGGACGGGGTGACAAGCGCAGCGCAGGACGTCGCGAGCGCCGACGTGAACGCGATCGAGAGCGCCCAGAGCAACCTTCAGGACGCGGTCAACGGCCTCTCCGACGACACCACGCTCGAGCAGGCCGCTCAAGACCTCCAACCGCAGCTCCAGGCCCTCGCCCAGGCCTACCAGCAGACCTACAACGGTCTCGACTGCTCGTCGGAGCTGACCTCGACGAGCTCGTAGGAGCTTTTGCCTCGTGTCCCCCGGGCGTCTCCTGCGCCCGGGGGACGGTCCTTCACAGAAGGGCGTCGAGGGAGCCCGCTCAGGCGGGCGCGAGCTCGGTCGAACCGACGGCCTCGCGCGGGTGCGGGACGCGTTCACCCAGGGTGATCCGGGCGGCTGGGTGAGGCAATCTCGTCCGGCCGCCTCGATCATCGCCGCATGAGACCGGCGTCTGCACGTCCCGATGTCCCGTTCTCCCGTTCGCGGCGGCGGGCGCGTGCCACC
>CAZCIJ010000172.1:4576-6978 GCA_964498265.1 uncultured Gaiellales bacterium
CGAGCTCCCGATGAGCGCCGTAGAAGAGCAGAGCCCCCGCCCGTCGCTGGAGCTCGAGCACCCGGTGCTGGAGTCGAAGCTGGCGCCGGCGGCAGTCCCGAGACGGGCCGTGTCGAGGACGAGCTTGATCAACCGGCTCCGTGCCGTCGGCAAATCGGTCGTCGTCATCGTCGCGCCGGCAGGCTACGGGAAGACCACGCTTCTCTCGCAGTGGATCGAGCGGGATGCTCGCCCAGCGGTGTGGGTCTCGGTCGACGAGAGCGACAACGACCCTGCCGTCTTCCTCAGCTGCGTAGCGGCCGGCCTCGATCGCGCTCTCGAGCTCGACCCACCCGCCTCGGACGCGCTCGCCGCCCCGACGTGGAAGTCGGCTGCCAAGAGGCTCGCCTCCGCGCTCCTCTCGAGCGAGGAGCCCGTCCTCGTGGCCGTCGACGACGCGCACCTCCTCTTCGAGCGAGACTCGCTCCGCGTCCTCGACGCGCTCGCCTGCCATCTTCCACCTGGAGCGACGCTTGCGCTCACCGCTCGGACGCAGCCGCGTTTGCCGCTCGCGCGTTTGCGCGCCAGGGGCCTCCTATTCGAGCTGGGCGCCGACGAGCTTGCCATGAACCGCCAGGAGGCGCGCTCGCTCCTTCGGAGCCTGGGAGCGCCCGCGTCGGAGGAGGAGATCGCCGATCTCGTCCACCGGACGGAGGGCTGGCCTGCAGGTCTCTACCTCGCCGGGCTCTCGCTCGGGACGGCGGGCCCCCGCCTCCCCGTCGCGCAGGCCGAGGCCGCGTTCGCCGGAGATCACCTCTTCGTCGCCGACTACCTCCGGCTCGAGTTCGTCTCGGCCCTCACCGAAGCGGAGCTCTCGTTCCTCACGCGAATATCCGTGTTGGACCGGTTCTGCCGGCCTCTCTGTGCCGCCGTGCTCGGCCGGACGAACGTGAGTGCCGAGCTCGATCGGCTCGTGCAGTCGGGCCAGTTCGTCGTCTCGCTGGATCATCGAGGCGAGTGGTATCGGTTCCATCACCTGCTCAGGGAGACTCTCCGCGCCGAGCTCGATCGCAGGGAGCCGGAGATCGTCCCGGAGCTCAACAGCCGCGCCGCGCACTGGTGCGAGGCGCACGGGATGGCGGAGAACGCGGTCGAGTACGCGCGCGCTGCCGGTGACACCGAACGGGTAGCCAGGCTCGTCTCGGATCTCTGGTTGCCCGTCTTCGACGGCGGAGGGATGACGACGGTGGCGCGGTGGCTCGGCTGGCTGGACGGAGACGTGCTCGAGCGGTCTCCAGGGCTCGCGGTTGCCGAAGCTTGGGTGCACGCATTCGCCGGCCGCAGCGCCGAAGCACGGTGCTGGCGGGAGGTCGCCGCCGCCGGCTCCGCTCCGGGCCGCAAGCCGGGTCCCTCGGGCGCGCTCGAACCCCAAGTCGGAGTGCTGCGGGCGGCGATGTGCGAGAACGGCGTCGACGCGATGCGAGCCGACGCCGGGCGCGCGACCGGCAAGCTCGCTCCGCGCGATCCCTTCCGGTCGACGGCGCTGCTTCTCCTCGGGGTTTCCCATGTGCTCGCCGGCGATCACGAGGACGCCGTCTCGGTCCTCACGGATGTCGCCGATCGATCATCGCTCCCCGGCGGGGCCGTTGCCGCCTCCGTGGCGCTTGCGGAGCTCGCCCTGCTTGCCGTCGCCCGGAACGATCACGCCGAGGCCGAGGCGCTTGCCTGGCGGGCGCGCGACGCTGTTCGGGAGTCCCGCAGCCATGAGTACGTCACGGCCGGGCTCGTCCACGCCGTCGTGGCGCACGCGGCCGTCCGGGGCGGCGACCTGGCTTGCGTTCGGAGCGAGTTGGCTCGGGCGACGAGCCTCTTGCCGAAGCTCGACTACGCGCTCCCTTGGCTCTCGATTCAAACCCGCCTGACGCTCGCTCGGGTCCACCTCGCGGTCGGCACCGAGGCCGACGCCGAGGGGTTCGCCGCCGAGATCGACGTGCTCCTGCGGCGGCGACCCGGCCTCGGGGCACTCGTCCGGAGCGCGCACCAGCTCTGCGAGCAGATCGCCGTCGCCTCCCCTGCGGCGGAACGCCGCGTCTCGGGTCTCACCTCAGCCGAGCTCCGGCTCCTCCCTCTCCTCACCACCCATCTGTCCTTCCGCGAGATCGCCGAGCTGCTCTTCGTCTCGAGAAACACCGTCAAGACGCAGGCGATCTCCGTCTACCGCAAGCTGGGCGTCAGCAGCCGCAGCGAGGCGATCGCGCGCGCGGCCGACCTCGGCCTCGTGGACGACCCTGCCATGCCGCCCGGCGTATGAGAGATCATCTGCCGCGGATGGCGTTCCATCGGTGAGGCACTAGTGCCGTGTCCGGGGATAGGGTGATGATCCTGGCGAGCGAAAGGCAAGCGATGCAAGGACGCAGGGAGCG
>CAZCIJ010000173.1:0-6940 GCA_964498265.1 uncultured Gaiellales bacterium
GTCGTCGGGTCCGATCAGCTCTCCAGCGAACGTCGCGCCGAGCTCTCGCCTCGCCGCGTCCGCCGCACTGGTCGTCGTGCTCATGAGGGGGTCTCCTTTCGCTCGTTGCGCACAGCAGAAGGTAGAGGGTACGGGGCCGGCCGTCATGACGCGGCCTGACCCACTTTCCCTCGCCTCGGCCACGCGATCTGCGCGGCGAGTGATCAGATCTGACTATCGTCCTCTTAGAGAGCCCATGGCCGTGCTCCAGCTCCCCGGTCCGCTTCGCCTCACCCCGTCGTTTCCGTTCGTGGGACGCTCACGGGAGCTCGCCACCCTCAGGACGCTCCTGCCGCGCGCGGAGGGCGAGGGAAGGCGCGTCGCGCTCGTCGGCGGCGAGCCGGGATCGGGCAAGAGCCGCCTCGTGCGCGAGTTCGCGCACGAGGCCGTGGAGGAAGGCGCGCTCGTGCTCCACGGGGCATGCGACGCGGTCGTCCGCACGCCGTACCGCCCGTTCGTCGAGGCGCTCGACCATCTCGTCCGCGTTTCCGAGCCGTCCGCTCTGCGCTCGGATCTCGGAACGGCCGGCGCGGAGCTCGCCCGTCTGCTTCCCGACCTCCCGTTGCGGATCGGGGGTCTTCCTGCGCCTGTCGCGGCCGATCCGGACACGGAGCGCCACCGGCTGCACACGGCGGTGACCGACCTGCTGACGAGCGTGAGCCGCCGCCAGCCGCTGCTGCTCGTGCTCGAGGACGGCCACTGGTCGGATACGCCGACGCTTCTGCTCCTGCGCCATGTCGGCCGGGCCGCTGGAGACGCCCGCATGCTCGTGCTGGCGACCTTTCGCGACACGGAGGCGGACGTTCCGGCGGAGCTGTCGGAGACGCTCGTCGACCTGCGCCGGTCCGAGGCGGTCACCCGCATCCCGATCGGCGGGCTCACGAGCGACGAGATCGCCGACTTCGTTCGCGGCGTGTCCGGCGGCGGGGGATCCGACCTTCCCGAGCTCGCGCGAGCGATCGCCGAGCTGACCGGAGGAAATCCCTTCCTCGTGACCGAGCTTTGGCGGACGATCGAGACAGGAGCGTTCTCGCTCGCTCCCGCGGGTGTTCGGCTCACCAGTCCCCTTGCCGAGGTAGCCACGCCGGCGAGCGTCCGAGAGGTCGTGAGCCAGCGGCTCAACCGGCTCGCGCCGTCGACCGCCGAGCTGCTCGAGCTCGCGGCCGTGGTCGGGCCGATCTTCAAGCTTCGTGTCCTCGAGCACGCGTCGCCGGGCGGCGGGCGCGAGCTGATCGCCGGGCTCGACGAGGCGGTGCACGCCGGCATAGTCGAGGAGGTCTCGTCCACGGATCTCTCCTATCGCTTCACGCACGAGCTCGTGCGCCGCGCCGTCCTCGATCGCCTCGGCGCGGTGCGGCGCGCGCAGCTTCATCTGGCGGTCGGCGAGGCGCTCGAGCTCGCGTACGAGGACGAGATCGACAGGGTCCTCGCCGACCTCGCCCATCACTACACCGCCGCCGCGCCCATCGCCGGGGCACAGCGCGCCATTGCCTACAACCTCCGCGCGGCAGCATCCGACGACTCGGCTCTCGCCTTCGAGGAAGCGGCGGCCCGGCTCGAGACGGCGATCGACCTCGGCATCGACGATCCCCGAGCGCGGGGCGAGACGCTGCTCCGGCTCGGGAACGTTCGCTACCGAGGCGGGAAGTACCCCGACGCGCTCACGGCGTACCGGGCAGCGGCGGGAATCGCTCGCTCGCTGGGCGACGCGGAGCTCCTCGCCCGGGCGGCCATCGGCTTCGAGGAGGCCTGCTGGCGACCCGCGATCGTCGACGAGGGGGCGCTCGAGCTCCTCGAGGAGGCTGTGGCCGCGCTCGGCGAGGGCGACTCGCCGTTGCGGGTGCTCGTGCTCGCGGGCCTGAGCAGGGCCAACGTCGATCAGGGGGACCATGCGCGGGGAGCCCTCGTGCGCGAGAGCGCGATCGAGATGGCTCGGCGCGTCGGAGAGAAGCGGAGTCTCGCGCAAGTGCTCGTCCTCGGGCACCGGGCTCGCGGCACGAGCACGCTCGAGGAGCTCCTCGACCAGTTGACGGAAGCCCGCGACATCGGCGAGGAGCTCGGCGACAGCGAGATGATCGCCCAGGCCATGGGTTGGCGCGTCCCGACGTACATGGCGCTGTCTGACCTGGGCTCGGCTCGGCGCGAGACGCTCGAGCTGCTCGCGGTGGGTGGTCGCGTCGGACGGCCTTTCATGCTGCACATCGCCGAGCAGTACCGGGCGGCGATCGCGCTGTCCGAGGGCGACCTCGAGGAAGCCGAGGAGGCTGGCGAGCGCTCGCACGAATGGAGTCGCCTGCTCGCGGGCCGGGACGCATCGGGCGTCTACGGGATCCAGATGTTCAGCGTCCGGCGGGAGCAGGGCCGTCTCGCGGAGCTCGCTCCGGTTGTCAGGGTCCTCGCCGCGGGCGATCGGGCGGGCGCGTGGCGGCCGGGCCTGGCCGCGATGCTCGCGGAGCTCGGGATGGAGGGCGACGTCCGGCGGGAGCTCGCTGGAATCGCCCGCGAAGGCCTCGAGCCGCTGCGGGAGTCGCTCTGGCTTGCCTCTCTGACGTACTTGACCGACGCGTCAGCGGCCGTCGGGGACGAGGCGACGGCGACGCTCGTCTACCCGCACCTCGAGGCGCATGCGGGGACGAACGTGATGATCGGCTACGGCGTCGTCTGCTATGGAGCCGCGGACCGGTACCTCGGCATGCTCGCGAGGACACTGGGGGACTGGGACCGCGCCGAGGCCCACTTCGAGGAAGCGCTTGAGCTGAACGGGCGCATGGGAGCCGCTACGTGGCTCGCCCGCACGGAGTTCGAGTACGGACGGATGCTGCTCGCACGAGGCCCGGCGCGCGATCGGACTCGTGCCGAGGCTCTGCTCGCCGAGGCGGCCCGTCGCTCCGAGCGAATCGGGATGCGGACGCTGCGCGCACGAATCGGCGGGGGCGGCTTGCCGGTCGGGGTGGGATCGAGCCTCCCCGACGGCCTCTCCGGCCGAGAGGGACAGATCCTCCGCCTGCTGGCGCAGGGTCTCTCCAACCGCCAGATCGGGAGGGAGCTGTTCATCAGCGAGCACACGGTCGCGAACCACGTTCGGAGCATCCTGCGCAAGACCGGCTGCGCGAACCGAACAGAGGCGGCTTCGTACGCTCACCTGCAAGGGCTCGTCGAGGCCTGACGGCGCGGTACGATCCCGGTATGCCGCTCTACATGGTCGAGCGCACCTTCGCGGAAGAGCTCGAGATCAGGGACGAGGACGTGAGGCTGATCGAGGAGATCAACGCCGACGAGGGCGTGCGCTGGCTGTTCTCCTTCCTCTCCGCCGACCGGCGCCGCACGTACTGCCTCTACGAGGCCCCCTCGCCGCAGGCGATCCTCGCCGCCGCCCGAGAGGGGAACGTGCCCGTCGACGCCGTCGTCGAGGTCGACGCCGGCACTCCGCAGCTCGCCGGCCGGCTGCGGGACTGGGCCCAGGCGAAGACGCCGGCACGGTAGCCGCCGCCTCGCTCGCCTGCCTGGCCCTTCGCGGCCTGCCGTCCTGCGGGCGCGGCCGCTGCGCGGCGAGCTGCTGGTTCGACCTCTTCCGCTTCGCTGGTCGTCTACGAACCGGCCCGCCGCCGCGCTGAACAAGGATCGGTTTGCCCACCGTCATTTGGGCCGCGGTGCTTAGGCGGCGGGGCGGCGCGCCGGCTGGTAGCGGGCGACGGAGAAGGCGAGCATGACGGGGATGTCCAGGGCGAAGACGGCGAGCGTGAGCACGAGCAGGGTGAGCTGCCCCACCGGGATTCGGTCGTAGACGAACGTGAAGATGAGCATCCCGGCGATGATCGCGTAGGCGAGCATCGTCCAGCGCCAGACCTGCCAGAACATCCACCAGGCAAACGGCCGGATCCGGCTGAGGACGAGCACGTTGCCGGCGACCGTCGCCGCCGAGGCGGTGAGCAGCCCGATCGCCGGAGCGAGCGAGGGGTCGCCGGGAATGTAGGCCGCGAGATAGATGACGCCGGCGATCGCGAGCACGAGGCCGGCGCAGCCGGTGGCGATGATCGGCGGCAGGCGGCGCTCGTCAACCGCGGCAACCTCGAACGCCGGCGAGCCGTCGCTCATGTCGCGAGCCTGGTCATGATGATCAGGGTTCCGACCTGCATCAGCCCCGTGATCCCGGCCGTGTAGACGTAGCGCTGCATCAGCCGTCCGACCAGGGCGAAATCCGGCTCGGGCTTGCGCAGCTCGAACAGGACGGCCAGGTTGGCGGGCTCGAGGATCCCGATCGCGATCACCGCCATCACTCCGACCAGGACGAACGAGGCGACCACCCAGGCGTGCCGCGGGTAGGCGGCATCGAGGAAGTGGTACTGGCGGGCGAGTTGGAAGCCGGAGGCGAGCGTCATCGTGACGAGCGTCGGCATGATCAGCGCCATCGCCGGCATGAACCGGGCCGTGAACTCGGCCCGGGCCGGGCCCGAGAGGCGGGCGATCACGAATGGACCCACGACGAGACCGACGAACAGGTCGAGCGCCGTCCACAAGCCGCCGCCGGCGACGTGGTAGAAGTCGAGCGCCCACAGCCAGTTGGCGGCGATCGCGACGACCAGGAGGCTGAGCACGATGCCGACGATGGGCAGCCCGGCCAGCGGTACGATCGAGGCGGGTGGCCGCACCCGCTCGACGGCCTGGGCACGCGGCGCCTCCGAGACGGCGGACGTCACGCCTGCCATCGTATCGCCAGTATCCGAGCACGGGGGAACCCCTGGTTCCCCCAAAGGACCCGTCTCAGGCTGTGGGGGCCGGCCGCAGCCCGGCGGCCGGGAACAGGAACTCAGGTAGCCAGCGTGCGCTCGCGACGATCGGCTCCCAGACTCCAGTTCGCGAGCTCGACCCTGGTCTTCCAGCGACGTGTGTTGAGCAGCTTGACCTGCATCCGCGACCAGAACGCTTCGATCAGCGCGTTGTCGTGGCAGTCACCGACCGAGCTCATCGAGGGGACGAGCCCGGACTGCCGCGCTCGCTCGGTAAACGCCCAGGACGTGAACTGCGTCCCGTCTCGCCCCGTTGGGCGTCGCGTTGCTCGACTGCCATCCCGAGCGCGTTCGAGGTCAGCGCGGCTGTCGGGTTGTGGCTGATCGACCATCCGACCACGCGGCGGCTGAAGGCGTCGAGCACGACGGCTGGCGACCTGCCCTCCACCCGCGTCCCCACGATCGCGCGCATATGGTTTCCTAAGCCACATCATGCCCGCGCAGGCTCGGGCGCTCCGCGAGTTCGTCATCAGCGCTCGCTGGGAGGGCGATTCGCCACGACCCACTTCTGGCATCCGCGCGCCTCGGGTCCCCGCCACGAGGCGTGGCAGCCGTCTGGCGGCGCCTTGACGAGATCCAGAACCGCTACCGGGCCGAGAACCGGCCGAGCATCGGTGGGGCGCTCGCGAGCGAGTTCGGCGCGATCGTCGCTGAGTTACTGGCGAGAATCCGCCGCTGAGGCTGACACGCAGGGTGCCGCCCAGCTCGGCGGCGTCCTGGATCTCGAGCTGGTCGTAGTTGATGGCGGCGACGGTGCCGCCGAGGTCGAGCCGAACGTCGGCGCCGCCGTCGAAGGACGTCATGCCGGTGAAGCGGCCGATGCCATCGACTTCGACGCCCCGAGGAACGTGCTCGGGGGCGCGTCGAAGGTCGCGCCGACGGGGCCGCCCTGGAGTCGAAGCCCGAACCTGGGATCGGGGGAGGAGAATTGGAGCAGCCCGTTGCGCACCAGCCGCAACGTGCGGCCTCGACCTACGCGAATATCGGCCAGGGTGCCCTCGTCGACGATCGAGTCAGGGGGGTGGCCTGGTAGCCCCTGACTCTTGCCCGACTCGAGCTCTAATAGCCGTCGTTGACCGGGGTCGGCGCAGGAACGCGTAGAGGGTCGGCGCGGCCGCCGCGATGAAGACGGCGACAAGAAGAAGGTCGCTGTCGGGGATGATCCCTCCCTCGCCGAGCTCGTGGAGCCCTCCGGCGAGGAGATAGGCGGCGAAGACGAGGAGCAGTCCACTCGTCAGCGTGAAGAACCGACGGAGATCGAGCCGGTCACTGCCCCGGTAGAACAGGTATCCGAGGACGACCGCGCCGGTGAGGCCGATCGCCGCCCCGATGCTGCTCGTCACCCTATTCGCGCCCTCGAAGCTGCCGAACAGGAAGAGCGCCGTCTCGACGCCTTCGCGGAGGACGCCGACGAACACGACCGCGGCCAAGCCGAACGACGAACCCCGCACGAGAGCCCGCTCGACCTCGGACTCGATCGTCCGCCGGAGCGTCCGCGCCTGCCGACGCATCCAAAAGATCATCCACGTCAGCAGCCCGGCGGCGAGCAGCATCGTCGCGCCCTCCCAGGCCGCCTCCGCCGTGCCCTCGAGCTCGGCGCCGACGGCAAACAAGAGCGCACCGACGCCGACGCTGATCGCCGCGGCCGCGGTAGCACCGATCCAAACGGGACGGAAGGCGTCGCGCCGCCCCGTGCGGTTCAGGAACGCCAGCACGATCCCCACTACAAGCGCGGCCTCGAACCCCTCGCGGAGCATGATGATCAGCGCGCCCACGAGCCCCCCGTCGCCCTGGTCATGTAAGGAGCACCTTACAGAGCCAGGTCGGCACGTGCGCCGGCTCGGCGTCCAGGACGTTAGTGTGAACCAGCCGACGGGTCACTCTGCCCGGGCAGCAGCAGGAGCAACGCGAGCACGGCTTGCGCCTCCTCCGGCGACACCCCACGAACTACCCGACCTCAGTCGCCCAGGGCGCTACCTTCCCCGCCAGCGCCCCCAGGCCCGGCGGCTTCGACGATCAACGCGCTATCGGTGTCTCGAGTCGTCGACATGACCGCTCCTTCACTCGTCATGCCTACACACGGATCGGAACACTCCCGATCCCGCGCCCCGTAG
>CAZCIJ010000174.1:0-6925 GCA_964498265.1 uncultured Gaiellales bacterium
AACATCCACGCCGGGTTCGCGATGCCCTCGCCGGCGATGTCGGGTGCCGAGCCGTGCACCGGCTCGAAGAGCCCGGGGCCGCCGTCGCCCAGGCTGGCCGAGCCGGCCACGCCGAGTCCGCCCGTGACCGCCGCCGCCTCGTCGGAGAGGATGTCCCCGAACATGTTGTCGGTGAGGATGACGTCGAAGCGCTGAGGATCCTGCACGAGTTGCATCGCCGCGGTGTCGACGAGCACGTGCTCCAGCGCGACGTCGGGGTAGTCGGCTGCTACCCCGGCGACGATCCGCCGCCACAGACGCGAGGTCTCGAGGATGTTCGCCTTGTCGACGGACGTGAGCGCTCCACGCCGCTGCTGGGCGATCTCGAATGCACGGCGGGCGACGCGGTCGACCTGGCTCGGGTGGTACTCGCAGGTGTCGAACACGGTGCCGTCCTGCCGCGTTCCCTTCGCGCCGAAGTAGATGCCGCCCACGAGCTCCCGCACGATGACGAGGTCGACGGCACCCTGCCGGGAGGGCCTGAGGTTCGCGTAGACGTCGAGCGCGCCGCGGAGGCGAAGGATCCCCTGCTCGGGACGGACGTCGGCGGCGTCGAACTCCGGATCGCCGACGGGCGCTTTGAGGACCGCGTCCGCCTCGCGGCAGGCCTCCAGCGTGTCGGCTGGAAGAGGATCGCCGCACGCGCGGATGGCGGACGCGCCGAAGAGGCGCTCGTCGATCGTCGTGTCCGGGACGAGCGCACGGAGCACTCGTGCCGCCACGGCGCTGACCTCCGGCCCGATGCAGTCCCCGGGAAGGAGCACGATCTTCATACCTACCTCCCAGACACGAGCTCGCCCCACCGTGCGAACTGGTGCGCCGATTGCTCGTCGAAGAACGAGAGCCAGGTCCCGACGCTGCACGCTCGAGCACGCAGCGAGCCTCCGTCCCGGCGCTGGCCCTCGCGGATGACGCCCTCGCCGAACGGGCTGTCCAGCGCAGTCCGTGCCGCCTCGCCGTCCACCCAGTACCCCCACTCGTCGGCCGAGACCAGCGCCCGGCTCGCGTCCATGACGGCGTTGTAGTAGCCGTAGGGCAGCAGCATCGCCCCGGGAGCGCCCGAGTGCCACCAGTTGACGTAGTCGTAGCAGGCCTGGAGCTTGCTGGGGTCTTCGAGCACGTTGCCCGAGAGCATCAGGAGCCCGGCCCACGCGAGGTGGCCCTCCTGCGGGGCGGCGTACCGGATGGGCTGGCCGAGCGCCTGAAGGAAGGCCACGGCCGGGTACCACATGTACTGCACGACGACGTCGCCGGCCGCAATGAGGTCCACCGACTCGTCGAAGGTCGACCACAGGCGGAACTGGCCCTTCCGCTTGAGGTCGGCGAGGATCTTGACGAGCGCGTCGATCTCCTCGACCGTCATGTTCCCCTTGTCGCGGAAGGACATGAGCCCGAGCGCCTCGGCGGCGAGGGCCGCGCTCTGCAGACCGAACGACGGATCGTTGAACAGCGCGGTGCGTCCGAGCCACGTCTCGTTGAAGAGCTCGGCCCAGGAGACGTCCTCCGGCGGCCGGTCGAGCTCGGCCCCGTTGTAGCCGACGGAGTCGAGGTTGAACGTGCTCGGCGCGCCGACGAGCCCGGCGGGCTCCCCGGAGCCGTCGGGCCCGGACCCGTCCTCCTGCCCCCAGACCACGATGGACCCGCCCGGCTCGTGGACTCCGCTCGTGTAGAGCTTGCGGAACGGCGCGTCGCCGTCGCCCACCGAGCAGGACGGGTCGCCCGGAGCGACCTTGCCGAGCTTGTAGAGGCTCGTGACGTCGACCCAGCGCTCGATCCTCGAGCGATCGAGGCTGACCACGGTGCCGGCGGGCCAGATCTCGTCGACCTGGTAGGCGTAGCCGGAGAGCAGGTCGAACGTCCCGGGCCGCGTCCGGGCGCGCTCCACCATCACCGGCGAGGAGGTCTGCTCGAACTCGAGCGTGAAGCCCAGCTCGGCCTCGCCGGCGCGCTTCACCTGGTCCTGCAGGTCGACGCCGAGGCCGAGGATCCTGAGCGTTCCCTCGAACGGCTCGACCTCGCCGGCCGGCTCGGGGGGAGACGCGGACTCGCTCGATCCCGAGCAGGCGGACGCGAGGGCGCCGAGGCCCGTCGCACCGAAGAGCGCGAGGCCGCGCCCGACGAGCTCGCGCCTGCTGAGCTTCTGGAGCGCCACGAGGCCTTATGCCTCGAGGAGCTCGTTCCAGCGCATGAGCTGGTACTCGTAGGCATCGTCGAAGTGCGACAGCCAGGTGGCGATACGGCAGGCGCGCCGCCTGAGCGAGCCGCCGTCTCTCATCTCGCCCCTCGCGATCGATGCCTCGCCGTAGGCGCTGTCGAGCGTCGCGGGAGCGCTCTCGCCCTCGATCCAGAACGCCCACTCCTGCGGGCTGAGGTAGCGGCGCGTGGTCTCCGGGACGGCGCTGTAGTAGCCATGACGAACCATGATCGCGCCGGGGCGCCCTCCGTGCCACCAGTTGGCGTAGTCGTAGCATGCGGCGAGCAGGCTCTCGTCCTCGAGAACGTGCGCCGAGAAGCTCAGACCGGCGCTCCAGCCTCGGTAGCCCTCCGGCGGAGCCGCGTAGCGAATCGGTGAGCCCTCCGCCTGCAGGAGGTAGGCCGCCGAGGACCACACCGGCCCGATGACGACGTCTCCCGCCGCGAAGAAGCCGACCGCCTCGTCGAACGTGGTCCAGAAGTGCTGGATGTGGCCATTCCGCCTGAGCTCGAGCAGGAGGGCCACGAGCGCGTCGATCTCGTCTCTCGCCAGGCTGCCCTTGTCCTCGAACGACAGCAGGCCGGCAGCCTCGGCGGCGACGGCTGCGTCCTGGAGGCTGCTCGGGTCGTTCAGCATGCCGACCCGTCCGCGCCAGCGCTCGTTGAAGAGCTCGGCCCAGCTCACCGTCTCGGGCGGGCGGTCGATCACCGTGCGGGAGTAGGCGAGCGAGTCGAGAGAGAAGGTCGTCGGCACGCCCGTCACTGCGGCGGGCTCGGGCATGCCTGCGATGGGGCCGCTGCCGTCGTCGGCGCCCCACTGCGTCACCTCGTCGGCCGCGTGGACCGTCGCCGTGTAGAGCTTGCGGAACGGCGCGTCGCCGTCGCCCACCGAGCAGCCACCGTCTCCAGGTTCGAGCTTCCCGAGCTTCAGCAACGGGCTGACGCGGGTCCAATGGCGGAGCCGCGTGCGGTCGATGCCGACGAAGTTGCCGGACGGCCAGATCTGGTCGGTCTGGTGCGAGTACCCGGAGAAGACGTCGAACGAGCTGGGCTCCGTCAGCGCCTTCTGTACCATCGAGACGGAGTCCGTCGTCTCGAAGGCGACCTGGAAGCCGAGGTCGCGCTGGGCCGCGACGCGGACGTCTTCCTGGAGATCGACCGGGAGCCCGAGGATGCGAAGGGTCCCGGCGAACCGCGGGGGCGGCGCCGGGGCTGGAGGTGGCTCGCTGCCGGCGCTTGTCGCTCGGCTCGTGCAGGCGGCCGCGAGCGCGCCCGCACCGAGCGCGCCCGCGAGCGCCTGCCCTCCTGCCCGAAGCAGGTCGCGACGAGTGAGAGCTCGCGTCAGGACGACCGTCCGACCGTCTGGCCGTGCCCGGACGGGCCTGCCGGCACCGCGGGCGCTCGCGCCCGGCAGGACGCGCGCCTGTCAACCACCGCCTCCACGTCCGGTGCCCTCTAGCGTTCCGCCGTCACGTCCACGAGCTCGGCTCTGGTTGCGAAGTACGTTGCACGGAAGTCCTCGTTCCCATGGTAGGGCCCCTTCAGCAGGACCTTGCGCACCAACGTGAACCGCGCCGGGCTCGTGGCGAACGGATACGGATCGAGCCGGACGCGCCAGGGGCCGAGCGGGGTGATCTCGAGCTCGGCCTCCGCACCCGCGTAGTCGAGCGGACACGGCCCGAGGGCGTGGGACGTCGCGTCCGAGGACTCCCACTCCTCGAGGCAGAGGAGGAGCGACAGCCGGTCGAACACCTGCAGGAGCTTGTAGTTCCCCCAGAGCTCCTCGTCGGCGACGCCGAGCGCGGCGACCCGAGCGCCCCGGGACGCCTCCTGCTCGGCGACGAAGGCCTTGATCTCGCCCTCGTGCCTTCCGGCATGCGTCAGACTCAGGCTGGGCTGCGTCCCGTAGCGCCCCGTGTAGATGCCGGCGGCGTGCATGGAGACCATCAGGCCCGCGTAGGCGTCCTCCTCCGTGACGACCTCGACGCAGGCCCGGTAGAAGGCGAGGTGACAGCCGACGGGAACGTCGAGGAAATTGCGCGGCCGGCCCTTCTCGGGGTCCCATGCGGGCCGGCGGTCGTACACGGCCCAGCCGTCGTCGTGGCGCGTCGCGGCCAGCGCGAGCGAGATGCTGCTGCGCAGCGGCTCGACCGCGTCGCCGCCCCAGGCGCGCGCGAGCTGTCCCGAGAGGTCGGCGTGATCCGGCTGGCGCACCAGCTGCCAGCTCTCTCCGCGGTCACGAACGAGCATGCCCCCTACTCTTGCAGCTGTGTCGTCGCGGTGCCAAGCGCGGTGGCGCGCGGCAAGGTCGAGGCGACGAGCGAGCCAGCGGCCGCGATCGCGGCGGCAACGAGCCAGAAGCCGTCCCAGCCGACGTGCGCGGCGAGCGCGCCCATCGGAGGTGCGCTCGCCGCCCCGACCACGAAGATGATCGCTCCGGGCACGGCGGCCGCCTGGGCGGCAAGGCCGGGCGGCGCCATCTCGCCGGCGATCACGTAGACGAGCGCGTTCCACCCGAGCGCGCCGAACGCGAACACGACCATCGCGGGTACGACGCTCGCGGTACCGCCGTGCAGCGCGGCGGTGAAGACCGCTGCTCCGATCGCCGCCAGCGCCCCCGTCTCGGCGAGCGTCCGGACCCGGCGCCCGCCACCCCCCAGGTCGGCGACGCGGCCCCAGACGATCCGCGCGACGCCGGCCGTGACGTTGAGCACGAAGAACGTCGCGCCGGCGGCAAGGGCCGAGAAGCCCTCGTCCCGAAGCGAGGGCACGGTGTAGGAGATGATCGACTGCAGGACGACGATGTACAGCATCGCGACGAGCAGCAGGCGCCCCATCCCCGGCGCGCGAACGATCCGGTGCACCTCGATCCTCGGTCGCACGTGCACCGGCGGCCCTTCCTCGGCCACGATCGCGAAGGCGAGCCCGAACGTCAGCACGGCGCCGCCGCAGAAGAGCAGGGCGAGGCGCAGGCCGCCGAGCGCCTCGAGCGCCGGGAGCAGCGCGGCCGCGATCGACCCACCGAGCGGAACCGCCATCTGCCGGACGCCGAGGGCCCAGGCTCGGCGCGCCGGCCCGTAGACGCGAAAGAGCGCTCCGAAGCCGGCGACGGGGATCATCGCCGCTCCCACTCCGGTGACGAAGAGGGCGATGATGACGAGGGCCGTCGAGCTCGCGTGGGCAGCCGTCGCGAGGCCGCCCGCGGCGACGACCGAGCCGCCGATGAGCGGACGTCTCGAGCCGTAGCGGTCGACGAGGACGCCCGAGGGCAGCAGCGCGATGCCCGATCCGACGAGGTTGGCGGTCAGGACGGCGCCGAGAGCCGCCAGGCTGAGGCCGTACTCGTCGCGAAACGCGGGCCCGATGGAGGGCATCCCGAAACCGACGAGCGACACCGCGGCCTGGGATGCCGCCGCCGCCGCGAGGACGACCCTTGGCGACGCCACGGGCGCCAGTCCCACATCAAGCCCCTAGACGTTTGATCGGAAAGTCCGATCAAGCGTCGCATTAGCACCGCCGCAAGCGGCCGATTCGGCCGCTTGCGGCGCTGGCAACTGGGACGGCCATGCCGTAGGGGCCGCGAAGCGGCCCCGTGTATGGAGACGATTGATCGAGTTATCGATCAATCGTCTAGTCCTGGACGAGGTACACGGCCGAGTAGTCGAGCGAGCCGTGACCCGCCGCAAGCGCCACGCCGTAGAGGTGGGCCGCGGCCTCGCCGATCGGCGCCTCGACGCCGTGCTCTCGCGCGAGCTCGAGCGCGAGGCCGAGATCCTTGACGAGCAGGTCGAGGCGGAACAGCGGCGCGTAGCCGCGCGAGGCTGGGTGCTCGGGCCGGACGCCGGGGACCGGGAAGCGCCGCCGCATCACGGCCGAGTCGCTCGTGGAATGCGTCAGGCAGTCGTACGCCTGCCCGAGGTCGATCCCCTCGGAGGCGAGCACCCGGCATGCTTCCCCCAGCGCCGGCATGGCGCAGGCGACGATGAGGTTGTTGCACAGCTTCACGGCCTGGCCGGCGCCGTGCGCCCCCACGTGCTCGACGGTGCTGCCCATGAGCTCGAGCAGCGGCCGCACGCGCTCGACTGCCTCGGCCGGCCCTCCGACCATGATCGCGAGCGTCCCCGCCTCGGCGCCTGTGGGCCCGCCGCTCACGGGCGCGTCCACGACGTCGATTCCAGCGGCGTCGAGCTGGGCTGCCATCCGGCGCGACAGCGCGGGCGGGCTCGTCGACATGTCGACGACGACCCCGCCGCGAGCGAGGCCGCGCGCGACGCCGTTCGGCCCCGTGACCGCCTCCTCGACCGTGGCAGGCGACGGCAGCGAGAGGATCGCGACCTCGCAACCCTCCGCCGCCTCGGCGGGCGTCGGAGCGACCTCGGCGCCGAGCGCGCGGGCGCGAGCGGGCTCGACGTCGCAGGCGACGAGCGAATGGCCGCCCGCGAGCACGTGCCTCGCCATGGGGAGACCCATGGTGCCCAGCCCGACGAACGCGACGCCGCTCACCAGCCGAGCTTACAGGCGATTCACCGCCGTCCCTGCATGCTCGTGCGGGCGCGCCCGCCTGCAGCCTGCGGCTGCGCCTGCCCGCGTCAGGAAACCCGTACGGTGAGCGTGAACGTCCGGTCGACGTTCTGCGGCTCCCAGGGCTGGAAGTAGCCGAGGTCGATGGTGGTCTCCCCGGCTCCTTCTGCCC
>CAZCIJ010000175.1:0-6903 GCA_964498265.1 uncultured Gaiellales bacterium
GAGGCGCGGCACGCGCTTGCGAGCGAGAAGGACCGGCTCGAGAAGGCCCTCGCCGAGCAGGAGCAGGTCGTTGCCGAGCGCGCCGAGAAGCGGCGCTCGATCGAGGCTCAGCTCGCCGAGCGTGAGGCCCTCTACAGCTCGATCGAAGACGAGATCCAGGACCTCCTCGCCGAGGAGCGCGAGCGCCAGGCGCGGCTGGCGGCTGAAGCCCGCCAGCTGGTCGCCGCCTCCGAGCCGGCGCCGGCCGCGGACGGCGCGCAGCCGTCGGCCGCAGACGGCGCGCAACCATCGGTCTCCGCCCCACCAGCTCCGAGCGAGCCGGCCTCGATCCCGGCAGCGCCACCCGGCCGCTACGGCGGCGTGGTTGGCATCGCGATGCAGTACCTCGGCACGCCCTATCAGTGGGGCGGCTCCTCGCCGTCGAGCGGCTTCGACTGCTCGGGCTTCGTCATGTACGTCTTCGCGCAGGTCGGCGTCTCCTTGCCGCACAACGCGGCCGCCCAGTACGGGGTCGGAGTGCCCGTCTCGCGCGATCAGCTTACGGCCGGCGACCTGGTGTTCTTCAACGGGCTCGGCCACAACGGCATCTACATCGGCGGCGGGCTCTTCGTGCATTCCCCGCACACCGGCGACGTGGTCAAGGTCTCGAGCCTCTCCGACTCCTGGTACGCAGCGACCTGGGTCGGCGCCCGCCGCATCCTCTAGTCCGTCTACTCGTAGCAAGCTACGAGTAGAGAGACTCGATGGAGTCCCGGAAGTGCTCCGTGCAGACGTGGCGGCGGAGCTTCAGGGTCGGCGTGACCTCGCCGCGCTCGGGAAGGAAGTCCCGCTCGACGATCGCATAGCGCTTGATCTGCTCGGGGCGCGCGAGCGTCGCGTTCACGGCCGCGACGGCGCGCTCGACGGCCGCGTGCGCCTGCGCGAGCGTCGCATGGCGCGCGGCTTCGTCCTCGTCGATCGAGATGAGGGCGACGAGGTACGGCCGCCGATCTCCGACCACGAGCGCCTGCGAGATGATCGGCGAGGCCCGCAGCGCGTTCTCGATGTTCTGCGGCGAGACGTTCTTGCCTCCGGCCGTGATGATGATGTCCTTCTTGCGATCGGTGATGGTGAGGAAGCCGTCCTCGTCGACGTGCCCGAGGTCCCCGGTGCGCAACCACCCGTCCTCGGTCAGCGCCTCGCGCGTCGCCTTCTCGTCCCCGTAGTAGCCGAGGAAGACGTTGGGCCCCCGCAGGAGCACCTCGCCGTCGGGCGCGATCCGGCACTCGACTCCCTCGAGCGGGAGGCCGACAGTCCCGAGCCGAAACCGCTCGAGCCGGTTGAGATGCGACGCGGTCGTGCACTCGGTCAGCCCGTACCCCTCGAGAACGAGCACGCCGACGGAGAGGAAGAACTCGCCCACGTCGACGGCGAGCGGCGCACCCCCGGAGATGGCGAAGCGCAGCTCGCCGCCGAAGCGCGCGCGCACCTTCGAGAGGACGAGGCGATCGGCGAGGCGGTACTTCATGCCGCGCGACCCGGGCGGCGAGGCGCCCGCCTGCCTCGCGGCGGCCGCCCGGGCGCCGACGGCCAGCGCCCAGTCGACCAGCCGCCGGCGCGGGCCCGAGATCGCCGCGAGAGCGGCGGCGATGCTCGTGCGGGCCTTCTCGAAGAGCCTCGGGACGCTGGGCAGGATCGTGGGGCGCACGGCGAGGAGGGCATCCGCGACGCGCGCAGGGTCGGAGCAGAAGGCGACCGTGTAGCCGATGCCCATCCCCGCGTAGACGACGAGCCGGGCGATGTTGTGCGCCAGCGGCAGGTAGAGGAGGACGCGGTCGTCGCCGCGGAAGAACCCGGGCAGGTCCCGGAGCATCTCCACCATCGCCCAGTAGTGGCGCTGGCTGAGGATGCATCCCTTCGGGGGACCGGTCGTTCCCGACGTGTAGATGATGGTGAGCAAGTCGTCGGGCCGGATCGATTCCCGGCTCTCCGTGACCGCCTCGGGACGCTCGGCGAGCAGGCCGCGGCCGCGCTCGCGCAGCGCGTCCAGGGGCGTCGCCGCGCCAGGGGCGCCCTCGATCGTGAGCACGTGGTCGAGGGCCTCGAGCTCGGCTCGCACCGGAGCGACGGTCGCGTAGTGCTCGGCGGACTCGCAGACGATGGCCCGAGCGCCGGAGTTGCCGAGGACGTACGCGCACTCGATCGCCGAGCTCGTCGGGTAGATCGGAACGGACACGGCCCCGATCGACGCGAGCGCAAGGTCGCACAGCGTCCACTCGACGCGCGTGCCCGACATGATCGCGACGCGGTCGCCCTTCTCGATCCCGATCGCCAAGAAGCCGGCGGCGAGCTCGAGCACGGCCTGCTCGGCCTCGTCCCAGCTCATGGCACGCCAGCCGTCTGGCCGCTCGACCAGGTAGGCGGGATACGGCCGCCGCGCCGCCAGGCCGCGCTGCCAGAGATCGCAGACGGTCTCCATCGTCCGCCTATGCGCTCGACGGGATGCCGTACAGGCGCTCGATCGTGTCGCGGTAGCGCTCCTCGCACACGCCGCGGCGGATCTTGAGCGTCGGCGTGAGCTCCCCCTCCTCCACCGAGAGCTCACGCTCGAGGAGCGCGAAGCGCCTCACGCGCTCGTACGCTGCGAGGCTGCTGTTCGCCTCGTCGACGGCCTGCGCGACGAGGGGCTCCGCGCCGGCCGTCTCCGGCAAGGATGCGGCGTCGCGGTTGACCGTGATCAGGGCGGCGAGGTACGCCCGGCCCTCTCCGACGACCAGCGCGTTCGACACGATCGGCGCCGCCTTGAGCGCCGACTCGATCTTGCCCGGCGAGACGTTCTTCCCGGTCGAGAGCACGATCACCTCCTTCTTGCGGCCGGTGAGGCGCAGGTGGCCGTCGGCCTCGAGGGTCCCGAGATCGCCGGTGCGGAGCCAGCCGTCGTCGCTCAGCGCGGCCCGCGTCTCCTCGGCGTCGCGCCAGTAGCCACGGAAGACGTTCTCCCCACGGACGAGGAGCTCCCCGTCCTCGGCGAGGGCGACCTCGAGCCCGGGGAGGGGCTGGCCGATCGTGCCCAGTCGGTATGCCCCCGGGCGATTGACGGAGACGACCGCGCATTCGGTGAGCCCGTAGCCTTCGAGCACGATCACGCCCAGCGCGTGGAAGAGCTCGGCGATCGCCGGTGGCAGCGCGGCTCCGCCGGAGATCGCGTGGCGCAGCCTGCCGCCGAGCCGGCCCTGCACGCGCGCGAACACGAGCCGCTGCGCGAGCGCATGCTCGAGCCGGAGGGCGGCGGGGAGGCGCCGGCCCGCCAGCCGGCGCGAACCTGCGCGCTTCCCGACGCCAAGCGCCCACTCGGCGATCCGGCGCTGCGCGCCGCTGCCGCGCTCGAGCCCGGCGACCACGGCCGCGTGCACGATCTCGAGCAGCCGCGGCGCCGTCGGGAGCACGGTCGGGCGCACGGCGCGCAGCGCGGCCGGCAACGCGGTCGCGTCCGGGCAGAAAGCGACGGTGCCGCCGATGGCCGCCGCGGCCAGATGGATGAGACGCGCGAACGTGTGCGCGAGCGGGAGGAAGAGGACGACGACGTCTCCCGGCACGCAGAGGCCGGGGACACGCTCGACCATCTCCACGGTCGCCGGGTAGGAGCGCTGGTCGAGCACGCACCCCTTGGGCTCCCCGGTCGTCCCGGACGTATAGATGATCGTGTGCACGTCGCGCGCCGACACCGCGTCCCGCGCACGCGCCACCGCTCGGGGGTCCGCCGCGAGCAGCTCCCGCCCCCGCCGTCTGAGCGTTCCCATGGCGACGGCGCCGTCCACCTCGCCCTCGATGAGGACGGGAAGGGCGGGAAAACGACCCTCGCCGCGGAGCGCCTCCAGGTGGCCGGCATGCTCGCAGACGAGCCCGCGGACGTCGGCGTGCCCGAGGATGAAGGCGATCTCCGACGGCGGGCTCGTCGGGTACACGGGGACGGAGACGGCGCCGATCGTGGCCAGCGCGAAGTCGCAGAGGCTCCACTCGAGACGCGTTCGGGCGAGCAGGGCGACGCGGTCGCCCTTCTCGAGGCCGACCGCGAGGAAGCCGGCCGCGAGCTCCCGCACCTGCGCGGCCGCCTCGGCCGTCGAGACCTCGCGCCAGCCCGAGCCCTGCTGGACGAGGTAGGCGGGCGTCGACGTCGCTCGAGCGGTCGCTCGCTCCCAGAGGTCTGCAACGGTTTGCACCGGACCACCCTACTCCCGGGCGCACATCGTAGGCTCGAACGTGCTCGATCGTACGACGAGCCCGTCGAATCCGCGGGGGGCTGCGCGTCAGGGAAGGGAAGCCGGGTCGCGCGCGGAACTGGTCGGAGCTCAGCTACCCTGCCCGAACCGTGCGCACGATCTGGAACGGCTCTCTCAGCTTCGGTCTCGTGACGATTCCCGTCGGGCTCGCCGTCGCCCAGCAGCGCCGCGACGTGTCGTTCCGCACGCTCCACCGCGAGTGCGGCACGCCCATCAAGCAGAAGCGCTGGTGTCCGCTGCACGAGCGCGACGTGGAGGCCGACGAGCTCGTCAAGGGCTGGGAGTTCGCGAAGGGCCAGTACGTTGTCGTCGAGGAGGCCGACCTGGAGGCCGTCGAGCTCAGGCGGTCGCGCTCGATCGAGCTCGTGCGGTTCGTGCCGCTCGATCAGGTCGACCCGCTCTACTTCGACCGGGCCTACTACCTCGCCCCGGCGTCCGACGAGGTCGGCCGCCGGCCCTACGCCCTGCTGCTCCAAGCGCTCAGGGATACGGCCATGGCCGCCGTCGGCAAGTTCGTCCTGTGGGGTAAGGAGAACCTCTGCCTCGTCCGGCCGCTCGACGGGGCGCTCGTCCTCGAGCTCCTGTACTACGCCGAGGACGTTCGGCCCGTGCAGGAGATCGTCGAGGCAGTGGGCGAGATGGACATCCAGGAGCCCGAGCTCGCGATGGCCAGGCAGCTCGTCGAGAGCCTCGCCGGGGCATTCGACCCGGAGGACTACGAGAACGAGCACCGGCGGGAGCTGCGCGCCATGCTCGAGGCGAAGGTCGCAGGCCAGGAGATCGTCCAGCCCGAGCCGGTGCCGGAGGCTGCTCCCGTCGTCGATCTCGTCGAGGCGCTGAAGCAGTCGATCGCCCAAGCGAAGACGACGGAGAAGGCCGCGGCCAAGAAGCCGGCGCGGCGGCGCAAGGCCGCCGCGCGTTAGGGGGCTGTCCGAAAACCCCGCCACGCCCGGAGGCGGCGCGTGAGCGTGCGTGGCGGTGTCCTCAGTCGCGCCAATATGGCCTGGGGTGGTATCTAGATGATTGATTCCGAATGGCTCGCACCCCCGGCTGGGGGCCTGCACACGGCGCATCGCGCCCGCCTCGATCGGCATCAAGGTACTCCAACCTTGACGCCGATCGAGTCGACCACGCTGCTTGGTGCATGCCCTCCCCGCGGGCACGCCCATTCGGAATCAATCATCTAGGCGCGCGGTCAGCGCGCTCGTCCTTTCCAGGCACGCTTACGCGCGAGTCCCGAACGCACCGGGTTTTCGGGCAGCCCCCTGGCGGTCGTCAGGAGGGCGCCGGGGGACGGCCTCCTACGACGACTTCGCCGCTCGCGTCGCTTGAAGCTGCGCCTGGAACAGCGTCTTGTCGATCTTGCCGTGGTAGATCGGGATCGACTCCTCGATACAGAGGCGGATCACCTCTTGCCTGTCCATGCCGAGCTCCTTCGAGAGCTCCTCGGGCGTGAGGTGATTTCCCATCGGGTCTCCTTTCCCCCTGTGTCCTCGTCCCCAGAGACAACGAAGCCCGCCGTCGCTACCGACCGGCGGGCTCTGATCCCCAATCATTGCGGCTACCCATCAGCGCCGCAGTGCCTCCAGAACCATGGCGTAAGGATATAGCCTTCGGAGGACCGGAGGCAATGGCCGCTCGGCTTAGAGCTCCTTTCAAATGAAGACTTGTCCCCCTCGGGCACGCTGGCCGGCGTGATTCTGCGTCCTCGGTCGCGCCCATATCGCTCTTGATATGGGCGCTCCCTGCGTCCTTGCCTCGCACTTGGCCAGCGCGCCCCAGCGAGGAGGCATCATTTTGAAGGGAGCTCTTTAGACGGGGTTCGGGACGTCGAGGAACACCCAGTCGACCGCGAAGCGCTCCGCGAGCAGCCGCGCGAGCGCCTGGACCCCCAGTGTCTCCGTCGCGTAGTGCCCCGCGGCGACGAGGTGGATCGCCCTCTCGGCGGCGAGAGCCATCGAGGGCTCGGCAGGCTCGCCGGTGACGTAGCAGTCGTAGCCCTCGGCGGCGGCGCCCGCCAGGTAGCCGGCGGCGCCTCCCGAGCAGACCGCGGCGCGCTCGATCGTGGCGGGCCCGGACGGGAAGACGAGCGGCGCGCGCCCGAGCTCGGCCTCGACCCGTCCCGCGAGGTCGTCGACCGAGCACGGCACGCTCAGTCGACCCCCGAAGCCGATACCGGCGAAGCGGTGCTCGCGGAGCACCCCGAGGCGCTCGCAGAGCAGCGCGTTGTTCCCCACCTCCGGGTGCGCGTCGAGGGCGAGGTGGTAGGCGAGGAGGCTGACGTCCGCGCGGAACAGCGTCTCGAGGCGGTGGCGCATGGTCGAGTCGACGGTCCGCGGATCGCGGTCCCAGAACAGCCCGTGGTGGACGATGAGGAGCTCCGCGCCTGCGTCGGCGGCGCGCTCGAAGAGCTCGAGCGAGGCCGACACGCCGCAGGCGAGGCGCGTCACCTCCGCCGCTCCCACGACTTGGAGCCCCATGGGGCCGTAGTCGGGATAGGCGTCCAGGTCGAGCAGGTCGCTCGCGAACGCGACGATCTCGTCTCTGGCCGCCACCGCGAAACGGTACTCTTCCACGGTTCGGGGTGTAGCGCAGCCTGGTAGCGCGCACCGTTCGGGTCGGTGAGGTCCCCGGTTCAAATCCG
>CAZCIJ010000176.1:0-6895 GCA_964498265.1 uncultured Gaiellales bacterium
GCCGTTGAGCAAGTAGGCGCCCTCGCCGCGGCACCCCTCGGTGATGAGCACCCCCGACGGCGAGAGCGTCGTCGGGTGGAACTGCATCATCTCCATGTCCTTCAGCGGGACGCCGACGCGCAGCGCCATGGTCATGCCGTCGCCCGTGCAGGAGTAGGCGTTCGTCGTCCCCGTGTAGAGCCGGCCGGCGCCGCCGGTGCAGAGGATCGTCGTCTTCGCGCCGATCGCCTTCAGGCCGCCGCCCAGGAGGTCCCAGCAGAGGACGCCCTGGCAGCGCCCGTCGTCCACGACGAGCCTCCACGCGAAGTACTCCTCGTAGACCAGCAGATCACGCTTCATGACCTGCTCGTAGAGGACGTGGATGAGCACGTGGCCGGTGATGTCGGCGGCGTAGGCAGTGCGGGGCTCGCCGGCCGCGCCGAAGGGGCGCTGCGCGATGCGGCCGTCGCGGGTACGCGAGAAGACGGCGCCCCAGTGCTCGAGCTCGTAGACATCGCCCGGTGCCTCGGCGCACAGGGCTTCGATCGCGTCCTGGTCGCCCAGATAGTCGGAGCCCTTCACCGTGTCGAAGGCGTGTTTCTCGGGATCGTCGTCCGACGCGTTGCCCAGCGCCGCGTTGATGCCGCCCTCGGCGGCTCCTGAGTGGCTGCGCACCGGATGGATCTTCGAGACGATGGCGACGTCCGCCCCCGCGTCGTGCGCCTCCACTGCGGCCCGCATGCCGGCGAGCCCAGCGCCGATGACGAGGACGTCGTGCTTGGCTTCCATCGCAGCCGACACTAACACGAACGCCCCTGCGGACCGCCCGCTCACCCGACGAGCCTGCCTCGCGGCGGGCGCGAGCGGATAGGCTGTTACGCGTGGCGCAGCTCGAGGATCGCCCGGCCCCCGCGTCCGCACCCCCGCCGAACCTGCGGCACCTCCCCCTCCGTCTCTGGGTCGAGGAGATGGTCGAGCTCTGCAAGCCCGACGCCGTTCGCTGGTGCGACGGCTCCGACGGGGAGTACCAGCAGATCTGCGACCTGCTGGTCGAGTCGGGGACGTTCGTGAGGTTGAGCGAGGAGAAACGCCCGAACAGCTACCTCGCCCGCTCGGATCCGAGCGACGTCGCGCGTGTGGAGGACAGGACGTTCGTCTGCAGCCTCGCCAAGATCGACGCCGGACCGACGAACAACTGGATGGACCCGCGCGAGATGCACGCGCAGCTCAACCGCCTATTCGACGGGTGCATGCGCGGCCGCACGATGTACGTCGTGCCGTTCAGCATGGGGCCGCCCGGCTCGCCGATCGCGCACGCCGGCGTCGAGATCACCGACTCCCCCTACGTCGTCGCGAGCATGCGCATCATGACGCGGATCGGGTCCGACGTGATCGAGCAGTTCGGGACGGAGGGCGAGTTCGTGCCCTGCATGCATTCCGTCGGGATGCCGCTGGAGCCGGGGCAGGACGACGTTCCGTGGCCGTGCAACAGCGAGAAGTGGATCGTCCACTTCCCCGAGGAGCGGGCGATCTGGTCGTACGGGAGCGGGTACGGGGGAAACGCCCTGCTCGGCAAGAAGTGCCTCGCGCTCAGGATCGCGTCGAAGATCGCCCACGACGAGAGCTGGCTCGCCGAGCACATGCTCATCCTCGGGGTCGAGTCCCCGGAGGGCGAGAAGACCTACGTCGCCGCTGCGTTCCCGAGCGCCTG
Source organism: uncultured Gaiellales bacterium (assembly GCA_964498265.1). Taxonomy (GTDB): domain Bacteria; phylum Actinomycetota; class Thermoleophilia; order Gaiellales; family Gaiellaceae; genus CAZCIJ01. Next base: position 1,691 of record CAZCIJ010000176.1, read on the forward strand.
CGGCAAGACGAACTTCGCCATGCTCATCCCGCCCCCGGCGATGAGCGACTGGAAGGTCACGACGCTCGGCGACGACATCGCCTGGATCCGGCTCGGTCCGGACGGGCGACTCTACGCGATCAACCCGGAGACCGGCTTCTTCGGCGTCGCCCCGGGGACGTCCGAGCGCTCGAACCCGAACGCGATGGCCTCCTGCCGCGCCAACACCATCTTCACGAACGTCGCGCTCACGCCCGACGGCGACGTCTGGTGGGAGGGTATGACGGACGAGCCTCCGCCCCGTCTCGTCGACTGGCAAGGCCAGTCCTGGAGCCCGGAGAGCGGGCGTCCGGCCGCGCACCCGAACTCGCGCTTCACGGCGCCGATCAGCCAGTGTCCGTCACTCGACCCCGAATGGGAGGACCCCGAGGGCGTCCCCGTCAAGGCGTTCGTGTTCGGAGGCCGGCGGCGTGACGCCGTCCCTCTCGTGTACCAGGCATACAACTGGACCTACGGGGTCTACCTCGGCGCCACGATGGGGTCGGAGACGACGGCGGCCGCCGAAGGAGCAACCGGCACCGTCCGTCGAGACCCGATGGCGATGCTGCCGTTCTGCGGCTACCACATGGCGAGCTACTGGAACCACTGGCTCCAGTTCGGCCGCGAGATCCCCGACCCGCCGCGCATCTTCGGCGTGAACTGGTTCCGTCTACGCGAGGACGGCGAGTTCCTCTGGCCCGGATTCGGCGAGAACATGCGGGTCCTTCGCTGGGTCGTCGAGCGAGCGAACGGCCAGGCCGTCGGCATCGAGAGCCCGCTGGGGTGGATGCCGCGCTACGAGGACCTCGACTGGCGCGGCCTCGAGGACTTCCCCCGCGAGCGCTTCGGCGAGCTGATGTCGATCGACCGCGACGCCTGGGCGCGCGAGCTGCTCTCCCACGAGGAGCTCTTCTCGAGCCTGTACGACCGCCTGCCGAAGGAGATGATCTTCGTCCGCCAGCTGCTCCTCTCGGCGCTCTTCCGCTCGCCCGAGCGCTGGGAAGTGGTCGGCGAGAGCGACCTCGCCTAAGAACTCCTCCCGTCGCATTCGCGCTCGACCTCCTCCCATGCGCGATCGGCAAGGCCGTCATCCAACCTCCTCGGGCGGCAGCTCGGTCACGAGCGCCGTCCGCTCCGCGTAGAGGACGGAGTCGGGCTCGTGCACGTCGAATCCCAGGGCGAGAACGGGGTCGACTCGCGGCGGCCCCAGGAGCTCGGCCGCCTGCCAGGCGAAGCCCTCGTGCTGCGTCACGAGCCGGCGCAGCCCGGCGGAGACGAGAAACGCGACGTCGTGCGATCCGAGCGGCGTCCCTCCGGCCTGCGGCACCTGCGGCAGGCCGCCGTGCCTGTACCGGAGCTCCACCCCGAGGCCCGGAGCGGACACGCGGCCCTCGGCGACGCGAATCCGGGCCGGACGCACCGGCAAGCCGAAGGCGGCGCCGGCGAGGCCGGGCAGCCCGACCCGTGTGAGGTAGAGGAAGATGCCCTGCTCGCGGTCGCGCTCGACGTACGTCCGGACGTTGACCTGCGCGAACCTGGCGCCGCGAAGGCCTCCGAGCCGTGGCGCCTGGTTGCGGAAGGCGACGATCGAGACGAGGCCGCGACCGCCGTCGTCGAGCGCCGGACGCAGGCCGCCTGGAAGGTCCGCGGCGAGCGCCGCCCCGTCGACCGCCCACGTCAAGAGCACCAGGCTGCGAGCGACGACCTCGTAGCGCACGGCGCGTAGCCTAGTGCTCTGTCCGACACCGCTCCCCCGAGCGGCTCGAGTCCCGTGCAGGAAGCGCCGCGCGGCGCCCGAATGGCGCTGGCGTGGATGTCCGTGCCGCGGTGGATCGCTACTTGGCGAGCCCCTCGCTCTCGCCGGCGACGCGGAGAGCGTACCGGGCCGACTTGAACGAGTTCGTCTCATGGTGCACGACACGGGGCGTCGAGCTCGGCCGAGTCGACGCCGGCGTCCTCGCCTCCTACGCGGCCCACCTCGCTGCAGACCGCCCCGGCCGGCGCCCGCGCAAGCTCGCGCAGGGGACGGTGTCTCGCAAGCTGGCCGCGGTTCGGTCCTTGCTTCGCGACGTCCAGGGTCCGTCGTGCGTCCCCCACCTGCCGCTGAGCGGGGGGCGGGCGCGGCGGCTGCCGCACGCCCCGAGCGCGCGCCAGACCGACGAGCTGCTCGAGCGCCTGGACGCCGACGGTCCCCTCGGCATCCGCAACGGGGCGCTGTTCGAGCTCGTCTACTCAGCCGGGCTGCGCTCGCGGGAGGTGGTCGAGCTCTCCCTCGCCGACGTCGACTTCGAGCGCGAGGCGGTCCACGTCCGGGGAAAGGGCGGCAAGGAGCGCGTGATCCCGCTGGGAGAGGAGGCGGCCTACCGGCTGCGCGTGTACCTCGACGAAGGCCGGCCTGCGCTCGTGCGCGGTCCCACCCCCGTGCTCTTCCTCTCGGCGCGCGGCCGTCCGCTGGACACGTCGACGTTGCGCCGCCTGCTCCCAAATCCGCACCGGCTGCGCCACGCGTTCGCGACGCACCTCCTCGAAGGAGGCGCCGACCTGCGCACGATCCAGGAGCTCCTGGGGCACTCGTCACTCTCGACGACCCAGGTCTACAGCCACGTCGACGGCCGCCGCCTGCGCCGCGTCTACGACCGCTCCCACCCTCGTGCCTGATCCGGCCGTCGAGGGATTCCTGGCCGTCCTCGCGTCCCGGCGCGCGCCCCGTACCGTCGACGCCTACCGGCGCGACCTGCGCGATCTCGCTACGTTCCTCGGCCGCTCGCCGGCCGCCGCCTCCCACGAGGACCTCGAGCGCTGGACGGCCGATCTGCGCAGCCGCGGGCTCGCCCCGGCGTCCGTCGCCCGCCGTGCGGCAGCGGTCCGCAGCTTCTACCGTCATCTGGTCTTGCTTCGTCTGCGCAGCGACAACCCGGCCGCCGACCTCGACCTCCCGCGCCGCCGGCGCAGGCTTCCGCGCTCGCTCTCGCCGGGCGATGTCGAGCGCCTGATCGAGGCCGCGAACGGCGCCGCCCCGCGCGATCTGCGCGACCGGGCGCTCGTCGAGCTCCTCTACGGTGCAGGTCTGCGGGTGAGCGAGGCGGTCAGCCTCGATCGGGGCCGCGTCGATCTCGGGAACAGGCTCGTCCGGCCCCTGGGCAAGGGCGACAAGGAGCGAGTCGTCCCGCTCGGTCGCGAGGCCGTGGACGCGCTCCGGCGCTACCTCTCGCGGGGACGCCCGTTCCTCGACCGGCACCACCGACCGGAGCTGTTCCTGAACGCGCAGGGCGGCGCGCTCACCCGGGCGGGGGCCTTCCTCATCCTCCGCCGGCTTGCCGGGCGCGCAGGGCTCGAGCCGGAGCGGGTGCACCCCCATCTCCTGCGACACTCGTTCGCGACGCATCTGCTCGAAGGAGGCGCCGACCTGCGCTCCCTGCAGGAGATGCTCGGTCACGCGGACCTCGCGACCACGGAGCTCTACACGCACGTCTCGGACCGGAGACGACGCGAGGCGTACTTCGCGGCCCACCCGCACGCCGTTCGCGAAAGGGGCGAAGAGCGTCGGAGCCGCACGGCCGCCCCGGACGGGTGCGGGAGCGATGATGAGAGCGCATGACACCGCCCGGCAGCCGCGTCCTCGTCGACCTTCACAACCACACCGAGCGCTCCTACGACGCCGTCAACCGCCTCGACGACTACGAGCTGGCCCACTCGCAGGGCCTGTTCGACGTGCTCGCGATCACCGACCACAACAGGATCGACGGCGCGATCGAGCTGAGCGGGCAGGCGTCCTTCCCGGTGATCGTCGGGATGGAGGTCGACACGGCAGACGGCGAGCTGATCGGCCTCTTCCTGGCGGAGCCCGTCCCGCCGGGGCTCACGGCCCTCGAGACCGCGGAGCGCATCCGTGACCAGGGCGGTCTCGTCTACCTCCAGCACCCCTTCTACCGGCTCGTGCGCCGCCCTCTCGTCCCACGCGCACGCGACGCGCTCGCGGACGCCGGGCTCATCGACGTCGTCGAGGGGCGCAACGGCGGACCCTTCACGAGCAGACCCGACGCGATCGCGCGCGCCTGGGCGCGCCGGCGTCAGCTCCCCCTAGGCGCGGGAAGCGACGCCCACGAGCCGCCCGACATCGGGCGCTGCGTCGTCGCCGTCCCTCCGGGACCCCTCGAGCCTCGATCGCTCCTGGCCCGACTGGGCGACGGCGAGATCGTCGACCGTCACCGGCCGTCGATGCTTCAGATCGCGACGAAGGCGCGCTACCGCTTCCTCGCCGAGATCCCCAAGCGCCTGCGGCGCGAGCCGCGGAGGCGGCGCCTACCGCGATGACCGACGCGTGCGGGACTTCTTCCGCAGCGTCGCGGCGACCCGCTTTGCCGCCCGCCGCAGCTCGGGCTCCTCGCCGTCCGCGTCGGCGATGTGGTCGAGCAGCACGATCGTGTCGGCGTGCGGCGATCCGTTCTTCAGGGAGAGGATCGCCAGCCGGCGAACGGCCTGGTTGGTGTCGGCGTTCGCCACCTGGTGCAGGAGCGAGCGCACGCCGTTGACGACGCCAGCGTGGTCTCGCGACAGCAGCTCGAGGGAGAGCAGGGCCGAGCCTCGGCAGGCCGGGCTCTCGTCCTCGAGACCGCGGCGCAGCAACTCGGTCTTCTGCCGGTAGCGCATCTGCCCGACCGCGCGATACGCGACCGCACGAACGCGGAAGTCGCTCGAGCGCGCGGCTTCCTCCAGCTCCTCGTCCACCGCCTGGCGCAGCTGAGCGAGCTCCCGCTCGTTCGTGAGCTCGGCGGCCCGCGCCGCGATCTCGGCGAGGCTCACCTTAGCGCTCCGTCCGGGGATTACGGCGCGCCCTGGCGGCTGCAAACCGGCGCCGGTCTGCGTCCTCAGTCGCGCCCATATGACCTGCATATGGGCGCTCCCTGCGTCCTTCCCCGGCTTGGCTTTCGCTCGCCAGGATCATCACCGAAATCCCGGACAGAGCACTGCCGCCTCTCCCGGGAGCACTCAGAGCGACGCGAGCGGTCGGGAGGCAGGACCGACGTACTCCGCAGACGGGCGGATCAGCCTGCCCGTGCGCTTCTGCTCGAGGATGTGCGCCGACCAGCCGCCCGTGCGAGAGCAGGCGAACATCGCGGGCGTGAGGTCCGGCGGTATCTCCGCGACGTCGAGCACCACCGCCGACCAGAACTCGACGTTCGTCGC
>CAZCIJ010000177.1:0-6888 GCA_964498265.1 uncultured Gaiellales bacterium
TGAAGCCCGTGTTCTCGCCGGCTTCGCCGCCGAGAAGGCTCGAAGCCGGGGTGCGGAATCCGTCGAACGCGAGCTCGACGGACTCGACGCCCTTGTAGCCGAGCTTCTTCAGGGGCGCCGAGATCTCGAGGCCGCTCTGACGAGCGCGGCCGGGCTCCTTCTCGATCACGAACGCCGTCATCCCGCGGTGGCGCGGCTGCGCGTCCGGGTCGGTGACCGCGAGCAGCATCACCAGCCCGGCGCGAAGGCCGTTCGTGACCCACATCTTCTGGCCGTCGATCACGTACGCCTCGCCGTCGCGGCGGGCGCGCGTGCGGATCGCCTGCACGTCGGAGCCGGCGTGCGGCTCGGTCATCGAGAACGCCGAGCGCAGCTCCCCCGCTGCCATTCGCGGCAGGAGCCGCTCCTTCTGCGCCGGCGTGCCGAACCTCTCGATCATGAACGACCCGATGAAGTGCGTGTTGAGGACGCCGGAGAGCGAGATCCAGCCGCGCGAGAGCTCGATCACGATCAGCGCGTAGGTCTCGAGGTCGAGCCCGAGTCCGCCGTACTCCTCCGGGATCGTCACCCCGAACAGGCCGAGCTCCCGCATCGTCTCGACGAGGTCGTCCGGGAACTCGTCCGCGTGGTCGTAGCGCGACGCGTTCGGGAGCACGTCTCGATCGACGAACTCGCGGATCGCCGACAGGATCTCCGTCTGAAGCGCCGTCGTCATCTACGCGTGGGCGAGGGAGCGGGTCCGGACGCGCGCGAGGAGCGACGCCTCGGAGAGGTCGGGCGCGGAGTCGAGCGAGCGGACGAGCGTCTCGAGTCGGAGCACGTCGGCCTCGTCGAGCCCGAGTCGCGCGTTCGCGCGGTACTTGTCGACGACGTCGTCGACGCTCATCGGGTTCGCGCTGCCGCCGCGCTGGTGGCGCAGCTCGGCCTCCAGCGTCCGGCCGTCTCGGGTCCGGACGCGGACGCCGCCCGAGAAGGCGTCGGGCGTCGGCGCGTACTCCTTCACCTCGTAGCGAACGCGCTTGGCGACGGCGAGGACGTCGGGATCGGCGATCGCCTCCGGGGTGAACGAGGTCACGTCGAGCCGCCCGTGGACGAGGAGGGCGGCGAGGCAGTACGGGAGGCTGAACTTCGCGTCGTAGACCGTCCGCGGCCGGAGCTTGTCCTCGAGAGGGCGAAGGACGAGAGACTCCCCGGTCGCGTCACTGACGGCGATGAGCTGCTCGACCGCGTCCGCCTCGAGACCGTGCTCGCCGACGAGCTGAGCGAGCGCGTCCACCGGCGCGTGGACGTAGTGGCAGGCCGGGTAGGGCTTGAACGCGATCCGCGGAGTCTCCCAGCGCTCGCCGAGGTCCGCGAGCTGCCCCGCGATGTCGGCGTCGACGCCGTGCAGGTACGCGTTGAAGAGCCCGAAGCGGCCCTCGAGGACGGTCGCGGGGCCGGTCGCTCCATGCGCCGCCAGCCGGGCGGCGGCGAGCCCGGCCTGCGCGGCGAAGCCTGGATGGAGACGTTTCGTCTCCGAGCCGTCCGCGAGGAACTCCAGCAGGCCCGACGCCACACTCCCGGCGATCCCGATCGCGTTCGCGGTCTGCTCGGCGTCGAGGCCCCGGAGCCGCGCCGCGGCGACGGTCACGCCGAAGACGCCGCAGACGCAGGTGGGGTGGAGTCCGCGCGCGTGGAACGCGCCGCCGGCCGCCATGCCGAGGCGGATCGACGTCTCGCTCCCAGCCACGAGAGCGGCGACGACATCGGCGGCGGAGGCGCCGTGCGCCTGGGCCGCGGCGAGGGCGGCGGGGACGACGCTCGCGCTCACGTGGACGACCGAGTGCGGGTGCGTGTCGTCGAAGTCCAGCGCATGGCAGAGCGTCCCGTTCACGAACGCCGCGTCGGGCGGCGAGAGCGGCTCGGCGACCCCGATCGCGGTGGCCGGCCCCCGGCCCGCGACCTCGAGCGTGGACGCCGCCGCGTAGGAGGCTTCGCCGAGCGCGTGCGCCGCGATCCCGCAGCCGAGGGTGTCGAGGGCGTGCAGCTTCGCAGCCTCGACGACCTCTGCCGGCAGGTCGCCGGCCTCGAGCGAGACGGCGAAGCGGGCGATCGTCTCCGCGGCTGCCATCAGACGTCGATCACCAGGCTGCCGAGCTCGGAGAACCTCGCACGCTGTCCTGGCCGGAGGACGACGACCGTGTCCGGCAGCTCGAGCAGGATCGGCCCTTCGAGCTCGTCGTCGAGGCGTCCCTCATCGAGGCGCAGGACGGGCGTGTGGGCGAAGCCGCCGAGCTCCTGCCAGTAGACGCGGCGCGAGCCGTGCGCCGGCGTGACGAGCGGTGACGGGGTCAGCGCGGGTGGCTCGGAGAGGCCGCGTGCGCGGACGACGAAGCCCGTGATCTCGCTGCCGCCCTCGGGGTGTCCCGAGCCCTCGCCGTGCAGGGTCTCGTACAGGCGCGCGAAGTCGGTCGTGATGCGGGCGACGTCGAAGGGGTCGCGGGCGGGGAGGGGAACCTCGACGTCGTACACCTGCGCCGAGTACTTGAGGCGCAGCGAGCGGTGGAGCTCGATCTCCTCGTCGACGAAGCCCTCGGCCGCCAGCACGTCGCGGCCTTGGCGCTCGAGCTCGGCGAACGTCGAGGCCAGCTCGTCGGGATCGGCCGGCATCCGGAGCCGCCGCGGCCGCTGGTAGATGTGGACGACGTCGGCGACGGTCGCGCCGAACGCCGACCAGACGGGCGCGACGTGGGGGAGCGGCACGACGAGCCGCTTCACGCCGACCTCGCGTGCGACCGCGCTCGCGTGGACGGGGCCCATTCCGCCGTAGGCGAAGCAGACGAACTCGCGCGGGTCGAGCCCGCGCAGGACGCTCATCCGCCGCAGGAGGTCGGCCATCTTGCTGTCGACGATCCGGGTGATTCCGGCCGCGGTCTCGTGCAGTTCGAGGCCGAGCTGGTCGGCGAGCCCCCCGACGGCGCGCTCGGCCGCCGCCCCGTCGAGGGGCGCGGAGCCGTGGAGGAACCGGTCGGGGTCGAGGATGCCGAGGACGACGTCCGCGTCGGTCACGGTCGGCTGCGTCCCGCCCTTGCCGTAGCAGGCCGGCCCCGGATCGGCTCCGGCCGATCGCGGGCCCACCTGCAGGCCTCCCGCGCCGTCGAGCCAGGCGATGCTCCCGCCGCCGGCACCGATCGAGTCGACGTAGACCATCGGCAGCGCGATCTCGAACCGCTCGAGCACGGAGCTCTCCCGCAGGTCGGGCTTGCCGCCGCGGATCACGCTCACGTCGAACGAGGTGCCGCCCATGTCGGTGACGATCACGTTCGACTCGCCCATCCGCTCGGCGAGGAACGCGCTGCCGAGCGTGCCCATCACCGGCCCCGAGTGCACGGTCCGGATCGGCGCGTGCCGCGCCTCCTCCGCGGTAATGGTGCCGCCCGCGCACTGCGCGTACATGACCCGCCCGGCGAAGCCGCGGGCCCGGGCCGCCTCCTCGATCGACTCGATGTAGCCGGCCATCAACGGCCCGATGTACGAGTTGATCACCCCCGTCATCGTCCGCTCGTACTCGCCGACCTGCGCGGCCACCTCGGAGGCGGCCGTCACGAACAGCTCGGGCCGGAGCCGGCGCGCGAGCTCGACGACCCGCTGCTCGTGCGCGTCGTTGCGCACCGACCAGAGGAGGCTGACGGTGAGCGCCTCGACGCCGTCGAGACGGTCGAGCCCCGCGGAGACGGAGCCCTCGTCGAGCGGCACGATCACGTCGCCCTCGAAGTCGACGCGCTCGACCACCTCGGCGACGTCCCCGCGCGCCACGAGCTGCTCCGGCTTGTCCGAGCCGGCCAGGTCGAGCATCCGCTCGCCCGAGACGCCCGCGAGGCGGCCGGCGCCCTTCATGATCCGGATCGCGTCGCCGTGGCCGGCCGAGGTGAGGAGGCCGACGCGGGCGCCGCCGCGGGTGATGAGCGCGTTCGTGCCGATGGTCGTCCCGTGCACGAGCCGGTGGCAGCGCCGGAGGAGCTCCTCGACCGGGAGACCGATCTTGGCCGCGGCGTCCTCGATCGACTCGAAGAAGCTGCGCGCCCGGTCGCCCGTCCGCGTCGGCACCTTGCCCGTGCTGACGCTGCCGTCCGGCCCCACGACGGCGCAGTCGGTGAACGTGCCGCCGATGTCGACGCCGATTGCGTAGCCGCGGTCAGCCATCGGCGAGCCCTTCGGGATCGAGGCGGAAGTCGTGCCACGGCTCGTCGCCGCGCCGGCAGAGCTCCTGCGCGAGCAGCGCTGCGCAGCCGGGGCAGCAGTACTGGCGCAGCACGATGTCGGCGTCCCCGAACCGGGCCGGGTCCGGGTACATGCGGGCGTCGATCTCGGGCGGCGAGAGCTCGCGCCGCACCGCCGCCAGCTTGAAGCTCTCCGCCAGCGGGCCGAGCGGCTGGCTGCACGCCGAGCACGCCCAGGCGAGCCCGTCCGCGCCGGACGCCACGTCCACGCTCCCGGCCGCACCCGTGCGCACGATCGGGACGCCCCCGTCGCGCGCCGCCGGCGCGCGGCCGAGCCGCTCCTGCCGGATTCTCGCTCGCTCCCGCTCGGTCGCCTCCGGGTCTCCGGCGACGACGCCGTAGTGGCGCAGCGCCGCCTCCGCGCTCACCCGACCCTCCGCCACGTCGCGTCGCACGAGCTCCGGCTCGCGCGCGAGCGGATCGCCGTAGCCGCCGGAGCCGTTGAACTCGACGACCACGCAGTCGCCCGGCGGGACGGGTATGACGAGCTCGTCGAAGCGCAGCCGCGAGAGCGAGCCGGCGAGCTCCTCGATCTCGCCGCGGCTTCTGGGCACCTTCCCCTCCCGCAGGAGCTCGCCCACGCGCCCGCTCGCCAGCCGGAGGAAGTTCCCCCCGAGCCCGTAGAAGCCGCCCGCAAGCCCGGCGACCGCGTTCGTGGCCGGGTCGGTGAACGCCATCTGCAGCGCCGTCGTGAACGCCTTGTGCGGCGTCCAGCCCACGACGATGCTGTTCCCGCCGCGCCAGCGGCCCGGGCCGCCGCTGTCCGGATTCTCCGACCGGAAGAGGATCAGGAAGACGCCCGTCTCCTCGTCCGTCTCCACGTTGCCCGCCGACGAGCCGACCAGCCACCAGGAGCCGGCGCTGTCGATCCCGTCCCGCCCCGGGAACGCGCCGATGCAGCCCCCGAGCAGGCCCTGGCCCGGAGAAGCCGGCGTCGCCACGAGCGTCCCCTGCTCGTTCAGCCCGAAGGCGATGTCACCCAGGGGCATCGTCAGCCCCCCGAGCGCACACGCCCGCTCGCGCAGCTCCTCCGGCCCCGACAGGAGCATCTTGCTCGTCACGAGCGCGGCCAGGTCGAGCGTGAAGAAGGTGCTCAGATGGCCCGAGCACGCCGCCGGCCACCGGGCGACGCTCCGCGTTCCGGAAACCGGCTCGAAGACGGCGTGGTTCGCGACGCCTGCGGCGCAGCCGAGCTGATCCCAGCCGAGCGCCGTCATCAGCGCCGCGACCACGCTCGAGCGCAGGAACGCGTAGGTCGTGTTCCCCGCCCCGCCCTGGGGTGACGTGCCGGCGTTCGAGCAGAGGACCTGGTCGCCGCGCTTCGTCAGCGTCAGCACCTCCTGGTGCGTCTCGCGCCCGCCGCCGATGCCCGTCACGTAGAGGCGCTCGCTCCACGTCCCGTCCGGGATCCGCAGCAGCCGGTCGGCGACGACCCGCGAGCAGTCGGCGATCATCCGGCGCATCACGCCCTTTGCGACCGCCGGCCCGAACTCGTCCAGCAGCGCCTCGAGCTCCCCGCGGATCCGGTTGATCCCCGCCAGCGCGCTCTTGACGTTCAGCAGGATCGCGTCCGGCTCGCGGCTCTGCCGCACGTACGCCTCGGCGAGGTCCCACCGCACCGTCCCCCGCTCGACGATCTTGATCGGCGGGACCGTCACGCTCTCGTCGAACAGGTCGCGCGCGTGGATCGCCCAGCCGCCGGGGTCGACGCCGCCGAGGTCGCCGACGTGCAGCGTGTTGAAGACCCAGCAGAAGAGCCGCCCGTCGCGGAAGACGGGCGCGTAGAAGGCGGTGTCCGACTGCTGCGCAGCGGCGATGTACGGATCGTTCTGGAGGAAGACGTCGCCGTCCTCGATCCCGGGATCGGCGCTCCGGTTCTCGAGCGTCCACTTCACCATCTGGTCGGCGAGCGTCGAGAAGAAGACGATCGTCGGGCCGATCGTCACCACATCGCCGGTCTCTGTCAGGAGCGCCGTCGCGTAGTCGCGCGAGTAGACGACCGGCACCGAGCCCGACACGCGCTGGATGACGTCGCCGTGCTCGAGGTTCTTGTGCCAGAACCGCGAGCGCAGCACCTGGTAGGTGATCGGATCGACGTCGAGATCCGCCTCGTCGTGGAGCAGTAGCCCCGGGTCGATCGCAAGCGGCTCATGCGGGATGTACGAGCTTCGCCGGCCGTCCCACGCCTCCGCCGCGAATGCCTCGGCCGTCGCCTGCGGATTCCGGACGACGCCGTCCGTGCTGACGTGGCTCCCTATCGCCTCGATCTCGACCAGCTCGTCTCCTCGGCCTCGTGAATACTCTATATCGAATAGGCAGATGCTTTCAGCTCGCGTTGCGCGCGCCGCCGGGCGCTCGGATTACGCCCTCATCGCAGCGCCGAGCGGGCACTTTCGAGCATGGCCCCGCGAGGAGTCGAACCTCCGCACGCAGATTCGAAATTCGTCCAGGGCATCTCGGCTGCTTTCGGCGTATCTGGCTTTCACCTGCTCAGCCCCCTCTTGACGTTTCAGCGCGAGGCGGTCACAGATCGAGCCGAGGCCCGCAAGCCAGAAAAGGTCAAGAGAACCGCTTCTCTCTTGACTCGGCGCTGTTGCATCGAGCGCTCGGGTACCAGCGCATCAGGGTT
>CAZCIJ010000178.1:0-6884 GCA_964498265.1 uncultured Gaiellales bacterium
CCCCCCGCTTTCCGTGCTCGTACGCGAGCGCGTGACCTCTTGCGACGTCGCGCACGTCGACGACGTTGAGCCCTGTGGTCGTGACGTACCCCGGCATGCGCCCTCTCGCGACTCGAGCCACCATGGCTCCCGTTGGAGTCGGCTTGCGGTCGCCGTCGCCGATGGGCGTCGTGGGGTTGACGACGACGGCGTCGTGGCCGCCGCGAGCTGCGGCCGCCACGAGCCGCTCAGCGGCCACCTTCGTGCCCTTGTAGGGGATCGAGAGCTCCCACTCGGGCGGGTGATCGTCCTCGGTGGCGGCACGGCCCGGAACCGGTCCGCACGTCCCCGCGGTGCTCGTGTGGACGAGGCGCCGGACACCTGCGCGCGCGCACGCCTCGACCACGTTGCGTGTCCCCTCGACGTTGACCCGCTCGACTGTCACGGGGTCGGCGGCATAGCTGTAGAGCGCGGCGACGTGAAACACCGCATCGCAGCCAGCGAGCACGCGAGCGAGCCCTTCGCGGTCGAGAACGTCGACGCGCTCGGCGCGGACGTCCGCTCCCTGCTCGGCGAGCTCGCGCGCCACATGGCTCCCGACGAACCCCGAGGCACCCGTCACGTAGGCCCTCACGCCAGATCCGGGGGCGCCATGGGCTGATCAGCTCCGCTCGGGCATCTCGTCGTCGAGCGCGCGCCGGTACCGCCCCAGAGCGATCAGCGGCCAGACGATGCGGTACAGGTGGTATCGGATCATGAAGTCGCGCGGAAAGCCCGTGCCCGTGAACTGCTCCTCGTCCCAGTCGCCGTCGGCGCGCTGATGGTCGCACAGCCAGCCGGCGGCGCGCACCGCGCCCTCCGAGCGGGCCGCGCCGCCGGCCACGAGCCCAATGAGGCCCCACGCGGTCTGGGAAGGCGTCGAGACGCCGCGGCCGCGGAAGGAGCGTCCCTCCTCACCGTCGTTGTACGAGCGGCAGTCCTCGCCGAAGCCTCCGTCGTCGTTCTGATGCGCCGCGAGCCACGCGACACCTCTTCGCATCGCAGGATGCGCCGGCGGGAAGCCCGCCGCCTCGAGGGCGGGCAGCGCAGCGCCGGCTCCGTAGACGTAGTTGACGCCCCAGCGGCCCCACCAGGCTCCGTCGGGCTCCTGCTCACGGAGCAGATAGGCGACGCCGCGCTCGACCTCACGCTCGTAGCCCGGCTCGGTCGCGAGCAGCTCGATCGCATGCGCCGTCACGTCCACGCTGGGGGGATCGATGACGGCGCCGAAGTCGCAGAACGGGATGTCGTAGAGCCAGTAGGCGTCGTTGTCGACGTCGAACGCTCCCCATCCGCCGCTTCCCGACTGCATTCCCGAGAGCCACCGGCATGCCCGCTCGACCGCGGCTCGCCCGGCGCCCCGATCGCGCAGCGCCAGCGCCACGACGGCGGTGTCGTCGACGTCCGGGTAGAGATCGTTGTCGAACTCGAACGCCCACCCGCCGGGCTCGACACCGGGAACCCGGATCGCCCAGTCGCCGCGCGAGCAGACCTCCTCTCGCAGGATCCAGTCGATCGCGCGCGCCAGCCGCGCATGCTCTGCCGTCAGCCCGCACGACGACAGGGCGAGCAGAGCGAGCCCGGTGTCCCACACCGGCGACTGGCACGCTTCGGGGCGAAGACGGTCGCCGTCGTCGACGAGGAACCCGCTCCAGCCTGCGAGACCCCGTCGCATGACGGGGGAGTCGGGGCCGTGCCCGCGGCAGGCGAGAGCGATCAGCGACCAGACCCACGGCGGCTGGATCCCGCCCCAGCAGCCGTCCAGCTCCTGGCGGTCGGTGATCCACTGCTCGGCGGTGGCGAGCGCACGCTCTCTCCCCGGCTTCCAGGGGATCCGAGCGTAGAGCTTGAGGAGGCGATCGACCTCGTCCCACGCGTTCTGCCGCTTCCGGGGGGCGCGCCCGAGGTTCAGCTCATGGCAGGCACGCTCGTGCCGGAGCGGCCGTGCAGGCCGGTAGTGCATCACGACCGAGAGCGGGATCACCGTCTGCCGCGCCCAGCAGGCGAACGTGTACGGGGAGACTGGCAGCCAGGATCGTGCGAGCACGAGCTCGGGCGGGATGTGCGGCACCTCCTCCCACGACCAGATGCCGAGAAGCGCGAGCCAGATGCGAGTGAAGACGCGCGCCGCCCCGATCCCGCCGCGTTCCTCGCAGAACTCCCGTGCCTCAGCGAGCTGGGGCGCCCGGTCGGAGAGACCCGTGAGACGGAGCGCCGCGTAGGCCTCGACCGTCGCGTTGAGGTCCGGATCTCCCCCGTGGTAGATCGACCAGAGCCCGTCAGGACGCTGGCGTGCGAGCAGCTCGGCCATGATCCGGTGCGTCGTGCGCTCGTCGCGAAGGGCCAGGAACTCGAGGAAGAACAGGTGCTCGGCGGTGATGGTCACGTTCGACTCGAGCTCGCCGACCCACCATCCGCCGGGTGTCTGGAGGTCCAGCAGGCGCGAGACGCCGGCTGCAACCGCCCGCTCGAGCGCCGGAGTCGAGATGACGCTCACGCGCACGAGCCCCGGCGCGTTCCGGCCTCGCGCCCCGGCACGCGCGTCGCGCCCTCGCGCCGAGCTCGCAGCCGAGTGCGTGCGAAGCCGCGCGCGCGTGTCTCGATGCACGTTCGATCGGGCTCGCCGACATCTCGCCACCCACCGGCGCGTTCAATGCCGATACGCTTGAAGCGGGAGGAGGCGAGGGGTGGCCCCAGACGCCGAGCGCTCATCCGGCCACCTTGGACTCCGCCGCTGTCGCGAGGAGCGCACGCGCGGCCGCCCGCCCGCTGCGGACCGCTCCTTCCATCGTCGCAGGCCAGCCGGTTTGCGTCCATGCGCCGGCACGCACGACGTGCGGCCGGCCGGTCTCGGTGCCGGGCCGGCGCGCCCACGTGCCGGGCCGGCCGGCGAAGGTGGCCTCGGGCTCGCGACTGACTCGCGACCAGAGCAGCTCGGCCGCGCCGAGGCGCTCGGTCAGGGCGGAGACCATCCGCTCGACGAGCGCTCGCCCGCGCGTCGCGGCGAGTTCGGGCGCGCCGCTGGCGACGACCGTGAGGTACTGACCGCGGGCGGGCGGGGAGCCCGTGAGCCGGCCCCGGTCGAAGACCCAGTGCGCCGGGCTCTGCAGGAGGGCGGCCATTGGCGATCGCAGCAGCGGCGGGTCGACGAGCAGATGCACGCTGACGATCGGAGAGCTCCCGAGGCGCGGCGCAGGCTCGCCGAGCACGGCCGCCGACTCCGCCGGCGGAAGCGCGACGACAACGGCGTCGGCCTCGACCTCCTCTCCCGCGGAGAGGCGAACGCACCCTTCCCCGAGAGACAGCGCCCGCTCGCGCAGCCGCACAGCCGCGCCGGCCTCGTCGAGCGCCCGTGCGGCGGCATCGCCGTGCATCGATCCCAGCGGAGCCGTCGGAAGGAGCAGGTCGCTCGCGTCCCGGGGCCCCAGCAGCGCCGTCTGCACCGTGAAGAGCCCGAGTGCAGCGCTCGCCTCCTCGCTGGCGAGGTTGAGCGCGGGCCGGATGAACACGTCCCAGAAGCGGTCGACGGCCCGCTGCGAGGAGCCGAGACGCCGGAGAAGCCCGGCGAACGTCTCGCCGTCGTGGAGCGCGGGCTCGAGGCGTCCGAGGCGCTGCGCGACGCGGGCGACGGCGAGGCGATCTCGGAGAGAGAGGTGGCGGTAGGAGAGGAGCCCCCCCGGGCCCGGCCTGAGCGAGGCGACGCGGCCACGCTCGTCCACCACCGGCATTCGCAGGCGCACGCGCCGGATCGCGTGTGCCTGACCGACCCGACCCAGGAAGCGCAGGTACTCGGCGCAGCATCCGAGTGCGACGTGCTGGCCGTTGTCCGGCGGCGGAGACGGATCGCCCCTGCGCTCCGGGAGCGTGTGCACCGCTCCGCCGAGGACCGGCCGAGCCTCGACGAGCGTGACCTGGACGCCGCCGTCCGCGAGGTCGAGCGCAGCTGCGAGGCCGGCCAGGCCGCCCCCGAGCACGACAGTCCGCATCAGGCGGCCTCGCGAACGAGTCCCGAGCCGATCACCCGCAGCTTCCCGAGCGCGGACAGCCGCGGACGCGACGTGAAGACGTCGTACTCGCGCCGCTCGATCTCGTCGAGTACCCCGGCGTAGATCCCCACCAGGGTCCGTACGCAGAGCGCGCTGCGCGAGTCGAGCAGGGCGACGAGGCCAAGCCCCTCGGACAGGAGCCCTCGCGCGCGCGAGCCCTGGTGCGCCATGAGCCCACGCCAGCCGGGACCCGTGCGACCCTCCGCTACGTCCTCCTCGCTGACGCCGAAGCGAGCCATCTCGTCCTGCGGGAGGTAGACGCGGCCGAGCAGCCAGTCCTCGGGAACGTCGCGCATGATGTTGATCTGCTGGAGCGCGATGCCGAGCGTCTCGGCGAGCGGGCGAGCGCGCACAGGGTCGGAAGGACCGTAGACCGCCGTGCACGAGAGACCGATCGTCCCGGCGACCAGACGGCAGTACTCGCGCAGCTCCGCCCAGCTCCCGTACCGCGAGCGCTCGACGTCACAGAGCGCGCCGTCGATCAGCTCGCGCAGCGCCTCGCGCGGGATCGGGTAGCGAACGAGCGTGTCCGCGAGCGCGACGAGCACGGCATCGTCGGCCGGCGCGCGGGGCAGCGCGTCGAGCGCCTCGCGAAGCTCGCCGAGCTGTGCCCCTCGCTGGATTGCCGGACCCATCGAGTCGGCGATGTCGTCGACGCGCCGCGCGAAGGCGTAGAGCGCAGACAGGGCGAGCCGCTTCGGCCGCGGCAGGAGCATGATCCCCCAGGCGAAGTTGCGCGCCTCACGACGGGTGATCCGCACGCACTCCGCATACGCGAGTTCCACGTTCACAGGCGCAGGAGCTCCCGGGCCGTCAGCAGAGCGAAGGTCCACCGGGTCGGTGCCGGGCGATTGCCGAAGACGTCCCAGCCCGAGCGCTCGAGCGCCGCGAGCGCGGCGAGGCCTCCGCGAGCGTAGAGCGAGACCGAGCCGCCGGCGCGGCCGCCCAGCGCGCGCGCGAGCGGGTGGCCTCGCTGGAGGAGCGCGGCCGCCCGCTCGGCCTCGAAGCGACACAGCGCGCGCAACCTGTCCGACCCTGGGCCCGCCATCTCCTCCTCCGCGACGGCGAACCGGCGCAGGTCCTCGAGCGGCAGGTACACGCGCCCGAGCGCCCAGTCGCGTGGCAGGTCCTGGAGGAAGTTCACGAGCTGAAGCCCCGTGCAGACATCGTCGGCCAGCGCCGCCAGCTCGGGCTCCCCGGCGCGCCCGTAGACGCCGAGCACGAGCCGCCCGACCGGCTCGGCGGAGTACGAGCAGTAGTCGCGCACTTCGGCCCAGGTCTCGTAGCGCGTCCGCCGCTGGTCGATCCGGTTCGCCTCGATCAGGCGCGCGAACGGATCCCGCGGAAGGCCGCACGCGGCGATCGACTGCTGCAGCCGCCGCATGATGCCCGTTCGGGGCCGATCCTCGTAGCAGGCCGTGAGCTCGTCGTCGAGCGCGTCGAGCAGGAGTCCGCGGTCGGCCTCGGCCTCGTCGCCCAGGGCGTCGACGAGCCGTGCGAATCCGTAGATCGCGCGCAGGTGCGGCCGCGCCACGCGCGGCGCGAGGATCGAGGCGACCGGGAAGTTCTCGCCTCCTGCACGCGCGTCGATGCGCTCGAGCGAGAGCTCGGGCGCATCGAGCAGCTGCCCCGCCGGCATGGCGCTGACCGTACCATGCGCTGCCGGCAGAGCGGGCGGCCGGCCAGGGCTACGCGGGCGCGACCGCGTCGAGCTCGGAGTCGTCGAGGCCGACCTCGGCGAGAACCTCGCGCGTGTGCTCGCCGAGCGCCGGCACCGATCCGAGATCCGGCCTCGCGCCGCCGAGGAGGATCGGGCTCCCGATGGTCGGAATGATTCCGGCAGGTGACTCGACCTGGGTGACCAGGTGGTTGTGCGCGAGCTGTGGATGACGCATGACCTCGTCGAACTCGCGCACGAGCCCGCACGGGATCCCGACGCGCTCGAGACGCTCGACCCACTCCTCGGGATCGCGCTCGCGGAAGATCTCCTCGAGCAGTGGCTCGAGGTCGCCGCGGCTGGCGGCCCGGCCCTCCATCGTCTCGTAGCGTCGGTCGTCGAGCAGATCGGGTCGTCCGATCACGTCGGCGCAGAGCGCCCGCCAGTGCTCCGGGGAGAGGACGGCCAGGTTGAAGAAGCGACCCTGCCTTGCTCGGTACGGACCATAGGGGCAGAAGAGCGGGTGACGGAGCCCGTGACGGCCGGGCACCTCGCCGCGGTGCCAGTAGAAGTGGGGGTAGTAGCCGACCCAGTCCAGCATGACGTCGAAGAGCGACACCGACACCAGCTCGCCCCCTCCCGTGACGGCCCGGCGCAGGAGCGCCGCCAGCGCGCCGAGCGCCGCGTAGGTGCCCGCGCCGATGTCGCATACCGGAATCGAGATCCGCGCCGGCTCCTCGGGCGTTCCCGTCATCGTGATGAGTCCGGCCTCGCCCTGCACGACGAGGTCGTAGGCGTTCTTGTGCGCGTAGGGTCCGTCGGTGCCGTAGCCCGTGATCTCGACGTACACGACGTCGGGGCGCACGGCGCGCACGGAACTCTCGTCCACGCCCATCTGGTCGGCCCAGCCCGGCGCGAAGTTCTGAAGGAAGACGTCGCTGTGCCCGATCAGGCGACCGAGCGCCGACCTTCCGGGCTCGCTCCTCAGGTCGAGCGCGGCGCTTCTCTTCCCCCGGTTCATCCAGACGAACCCGGTGGCGAGACCGGCGGCGCCGGTATCCCACCCGCGCGTGACGTCGCCAGAGCCCGGCCGCTCGACCTTGATGACGTCGGCGCCGAAATCGGCGAGGATGCGTGAGCAGAGAGGGCCTGCGAGCCCGTTC
>CAZCIJ010000179.1:0-6864 GCA_964498265.1 uncultured Gaiellales bacterium
CCCCACACAGACAAACCCCAACCACCCATCACAAACCCAACTTTGCCGATCCACCGAACCCAGGCGAACCCTGCCTAGGATCTCCGCGGCCGGCATCGTGGTCTCACCGAACCCACGGGTCGGGCAAGTACGGATTCCTCACGAGCGCGTGGAGCTCTCAAAGCGGGAGGCTCGGAGACGCACCCGCGCGTGGCATGAGGACGAGTTGCTCGACACGTACCGGGTTACGTCCCGAGGCGCCGACGCTGGCGCTCGCAGGCTGTGGCCGGAAGGCTCTCGTCCCGCTCGTCAGGAGACCGGCACGCAGGTGCTGGCCGAAGGCGGTCTCGCCATCCCCGACGCGGTTCATCGCCCCGTCGCCGTTGTGCTTGTGCGACCCTGGAGGCCAGAGGATGTCCGCCATCGTCTGCACGGCGCTGTACGGCATCGACTGGACGAGGTCGAGCAGTGGCGGCCCGAGCTCACGCAGCGGCCGCAGCACCTCCTCGCCCGCGTCGAGCGAACCGGCGTAGACGACGTAGATCGCGAGGACGGGCGCTCCGCGCGCCTCCACGGGAACGAATGGCGCCGCGGGCGCGGTCACGAGCAGAGCTCCCGCCAGCGGCGGCGAGGGCGAACGCTTGGAGGTCGTGACGGGAGTTATGTCAAGCAACGAGCTCAACGGCCTCTCGTGCGTCGTCCTCAACCTCATCGGCCGCAATGGCGCCGGCCCGCGCGACCTCGTGCGGATGGCTCGGACCGGGCAGCGGCTCTTCTGGGCCGGTGCGGAAGGCAAGATCTACGCCGAGCCGAGGCGCCTCGAGAAGCATGGCTACCTCACGTCCGTGAAGACCCCAGGCAAGACGCGTCAGCGAACGCATTACACGCTCACCGACAAGGGGCTGGCCGCCCTGCGCGAGTGGCTTGCCCGGCCGTCGCCCTTCCCCAGAATCCAGAGCGAGGCAGCGATCAGGGTGCAGGCGAGCGACCTCGCGGAAGACGCGAGTGTCGTCGTCGAGAGCCTTCGGGCGCTACACGACGAGATCGCTGAGCTCGAAGCCTCCGCACCGGCGGTCACCGTGCGGGCTCGACCAATCGGTAGCCCACGCCCCAGACGTTGATGACGTACGCGCTCTCGCAGCCGTTGTTCAGCTTGCGGCGCAGACGGCTGGCGTGGGAGTCGAGCGTCCGCGTGCGCCCCAAGCTGCGAAAGCCCCAGACGTCGCGGAGGAGCTCGTCCTTGCGGAAGACCCGCTCGGGCTCCTCCGCAAGCGCCACGAGCAGCTCGTACTCCTTCGCCGACAGCGCCACCGGCTCCCCCGCCACGCGCACGGTCCGCGACAGCCGGTCGATCTCGATCTCGCCCACAGCGAGCCGATCGCGTCGCGCCGGCCCTCCCGCCCGCCGCAACACAGCACGCATTCGCGCGACGAGCTCCTCGTACACGAACGGCTTCACGACGAAATCGTCGGCTCCGCGCGCGAAGCCGCGCACGCGGTCGATCGGCTCGCCGCGCTCGCTGACCAGGATCACCGGGACGTCGCGGTCCCAGGCCCGTCCCGGCTCCCCCTCGCGCAATCGCCTGCAGAGCTCGAAGCCCGAGGCGTCGGGCAGGCCGACGTCGAGCAGCATGAGGTCCGGCGCGGCACGCTCCAGGACCTCGAGGGCCTGGCCCCCGCGGTCGACGGCAAGAACGTCGAAGCCGTCGTCGGCGAGCTGCTGCTCGAGGAAGGCGCGCGTCGCCGGTTCGTCCTCGACCAGGAGCACCGCCTCACCCGCCATGCTCCCGACGCTACCACCCCCTGCGGGCCGCCTCCAGATGTCCTTTGCGGCGACTTCCGCGCAATACGTCGACAGCGATATCGACAGCCGCCCGAAACCGACGTGGACTCCTCCGCGACCCCGAGCCGGTCTCCGGGGCGGTCGGCCTAGACTCTAGAACTGGAAGTAGATGTACGGCTCGAGCGCCGAGGCGGCGAGGGCGAACGCGACCGGAACGGCGATGCCGTAGGCGGCCGCGAACGCGAGATCGGGCATGGTCCGCGTCCAGCGTCCGTACCCGCGATACAGGAGCCAGTGCAGGAGCAGCATCCCGAGCAGGAGCGCGACCAGCCCGGTCTCCGCGACGCGGCCGGCAAAGGCGGTCAGCTCCTGGCCGCCGGCCGGCTCGAGGAGCAGCATCGACTTCATCACGTAGACGGCCTGCCCCATGTCGACCCCGCGGAAGAGCGGAACCGTGACCGTGACGATGAAGAGAGTCAGACCGACCGCCGCGATACCCGAGCCGGGGTAGCTCCACGAGCGGACGCGGTTTCGCCCGTAGCGTCGCCACGTTCGGTACAGGACGACGGCGACGCCGTTGAGCGCGCCCCAGAGGGCGAACTTCCACGCCGCGCCGTGCCAGAGCCCGAAGAGCGTCATGGCGAACACGATGTTTGCGCAGTACCGCAGCCACCCCTGGCCCGGCCTTCGCAACGGGGTGAGGACGTAGTCGTTGATCCACGTGGAGAGCGTGATGTGCCATCGGGCCCAGAACTCGCTGGGGTTCGGCGCCACGAAGGGGAAGTTGAAGTTGATGGGAAGCCGGTACCCGACAAGCGCGGCCAGGCCGATCGCCATGTTCGAGTAGCCGGCGAAGTCCCCGTACACCTGCACCCAGAACAGCAGCGTCGCCAGCCACGCCGCCGGCGGGCCGAACGCGTGCGGGTCCGCGTAGTAGCGATCGACGATGGGCGCGAGGTTGTCCGCGACGACCGCCTTCTGCACGTAGCCGAGGAGGATGAGCGTCAACGCCACCTTGACGTCGACGTCGCGCCAGCGATGGGTGAGCCGCGTCTGGGGAAGGAACTCCTTCGCGCGGACGATCGGTCCGGCGACGAGCTGGGGGAAGAACCCGACGTAGAGCGCGACGTCGAGGAGGTTCTTCGTGGGCTCGAGCTTCCCGCGGTAGACGTCGATCGTGTAGCTCATCGTCTGGAACGTGTAGAAGCTGATCCCGACCGGAAGGATGATGTTCAAGGTCTGCCAGGACGGGTCGAACCCGATGGCGGACAGGAGTTTCGCCGCTGACTCGATGAAGAAGTCGGCGTACTTGAAGTAGGCGAAGATGCCCAGATTCACGAGCAGGCTCGCGAGGACGAGAAGGCGCCGGTAGAGGGGCCTGTCGGTCCGGCCGAGCCCGATGCACGCGAGGTAGTCGACGAGGGTCGAGACCCCCACGAGCGAGAGGAAGCGCACGTCGAAGGCCGCGTAGAACGTGTAGCTCGCCGCAAGCAGCCACAGCTTGCGCACCTGCTTCCCGCGCAGGGCCCAGTAGACCGCCAGGATGAGGAGGAGGAAGAGGAGGAAGCGGATCTCGACGAAGAGCATCAGGCGTTGTCGAGAAGCATCGGAGCGAGCTTCGCCGCGAGGACCTCGGTGAACAAGGTCGCCCCCTCCTCGTTGAGGTGGCCCGCGTCGAAGTACAGGCAGGGATCGAACAGGTCGGGGTCCGCTCGCGGGTCGCCGAGGTCGACGACGGGCAGCGACGGGTCGTTCTCGGCAACCCAGCGGAGGAACCGGGACCGCTCCGGAACCAGCGCCGGCTCGCGGACGAAGACGATCGCGATCCCGCGCGCGCGGGCGAACTCGGCGAGCGATCTGAGGTAGTCGAGCTCGATCGGTATCGGACGGGGCGGCGGACGGGACTCGACCGCCTCGACCTGCGCCAGCTTCGGCGCCAGCTTCGTGACCGGCGTGTCGTGGCCCGAGTTGGGCACGTACCCGTCCTTCGCCGGCCCGAGGACCCGCTTCGGCTTCGGATGGATCCGGAAGTTGAAGCGGTTCGCAAGCCGGCCGGAGATGCTCAGGTTGAGCAGGAAGGAGTTGACGTGGTTCCAGGACCACCTCGCCTTCTCGACCGCCCCCCCTGGAGTCTCCGCGACCGCCTTCAGGGCGAGGATCGTCCGCCGGAGGTCGTGCCACAGCACCTGCCGATCGGTCCGCGCGGACTCGGCGTTCAACGTGATGCCGAGATCGTCGGGTGCGACGATCAGCAGCCGCAGGGCCGAGGTGTCCGCGTCGAGGAGCCGCCGGATCACGTAGTCCTGGCCGAACGCCTCCATCCCCGGCAGCCCCAGGTTGAAGGACGCGACGTCGACCCCGCGGGCGGCGAGCTCGGCGTCGAAGACCTCAGGGTTGAAGTCCCTGCGCGTCCGGCTCGAGCCGACATACACGACCTGGTACTGGTCGAGCTCGTCCTCGACGACCTCCAGCTTGTGGTAGACGTCGTTCGCCAGAGATCCGGTCGGTTGCAGCTCCGCGAGCGACGCGATGACCGTCCGCGTCGCCACCGCCGCCACGCCGGCGACCACGACCAGAGCCACCGGCCTGGCCCAGCCGGGCAGGCGCGCGAGCCGCGCCTTCACCTTCCCGCGCGGCAGGCTCAAGGGTAGTCGTGCCCGAGGGGGCGGCCGTCCAAGAACCCCGGCATGTTCGGGACTCGCGCGTGAGGGTGCCCGGAATGGACGAGCGCGCTGACCGCGCGCCTTCGCAGCCGGTCCCGATTGGCGAGCCCGCCGCCGGCCACGTCAGAGCGACCGCCCGGACGGTGGCCGCAGCGCATCCAGAGATCAGCCCGTCTCATGACGCACACTCCAACCTCCAGGGCTCGGACTGCCCATCCGGATGACACCCTTCGCCGACGGTTCAAGCCCTCCGTGAGCGATCCGCCCGAGAACGCTAACAGATCGCCCGGGCCCACAGCCCCAGTCACACGCCGTGCGGCGCCCGGCACGGGCGGAGGTGCGGCCGCGGACGGCGGCTAGAGCCGGCCCGAGCGCACGACCCCCCAGACGAGCCAGAAGCCGAGCAGCAGCGACAGCGCAAACCCTGCGTACGCGAGCCCGTGGAGCCATCCGCTCCCGAACGACGCGAGGAGCGCCGAGCCGAGAACGCCGGCGGCGCCGACGATCGCGACGACGAGCCGGTTCACGAGCACGTCGAGCTTGCGTGCGAGGTCGTCGAGGCCTTGATGGCGGAAGCCCACCTCGATCTGACCGTCGCGCAGCTCCTCGAGGACGTCGTGCAGCTGGAAGGGGAGCTCGCGGGCGACCTCGCCGTACGCGGCCAGCTCGCGCCGGGCGCGAGCAGCGATGCGCTCTGGCTTGAAGCGCTCCAGCATGAGGTCGCGCGCGTAGGGTCGAGCGACGTCGAAGACGTTGAACTCCGGGTAGAGCTCGGCGCCGACCGATCCGAGCGTTGCGATGGCGCGGTCGACGAGAACGAAGCGGGTGGGCAGCTCGAGGTGGAGCCGGAAGATCACCCCGAAGGCCTCGCGAATGAGCTGAATGGGATCGATGTCGGAGACGCGCACCCCGTAGTAGCGGTCGAAGAGCACCTCGAGCTCGCGCTCGAACTGCGGCTCGAGGTCGCGCGGGAAGCGCACGCCGAGCGCAGAGAGCCGTCCGGGGAGCGCCGGGACGTTCCGGCGCACCGCGTCGATGAAGAGCGCGGTCAGCTTCGACAGATCCTCGGACGTGAGCCGGCCGGCCATGCCGAAATCGAGGAGGCCGATCTTGCCGTCGACGACCATGATGTTCGCCGGGTGGGGGTCGCCGTGGAAGAAGCCGTGGCGAAAGATCATCGTCAGCCACGTCTCCGCTGCCCGGTCCGCGATGTCGCGGCGGAGGTCGAACGAGAGCGCACCGTAGTCCAGCTCCGCGAGCGTCGCTCCGTCCACGAGGTCGAGGGTGAGGACGCGGGACGTCGAGTAGGAACGCCACACGGCCGGCACGACGACGTTCGGGTCGCCGGCGAAGTTCGCGGCGAACTGCTCGGCGTTCAGGGCCTCCCGGCGGTAGTCGAGCTCGCCGCGAATCGTGTGGGCGAACTCGCGGACGAGCTCGAGCGGGTCGATGAAGGCGAGGGCGCGCACGCGGTCGCGAACGAGCCGGGCCACCTGCTCCATGAGGGCGATGTCGGACTCGACCCGCCGGGCGGCGTCGGGCCGCTGCACCTTCACGGCGACGAGACGGCCGTTCGGCAGGACGGCGCGGTGCACCTGGCCGATGGAGGCAGCGGCGACGGGCACGGGCTGGAAGTCGAGGAAGAGCCGGTCGATCGAGAGCCCGAGCTCCGCCTCGAGGACCTGGGCAGCCTGCTCGTAGGGAAACGGCGTCACGCGATCCTGAAGCTCTCGCAGGCCCAGCACGACGTCCGGCGGCAGGACGTCCGGTCGCAGCGAGAGCAGCTGACCGAACTTGACGAACGTCGGGCCGAGCTCGTCGAGCATGTCCCGGGCGCGCTGGGCCCGCGAGGTGAGCCGTCCCGGCTCGAGCGACCGGCGGCGCGGAAGACGTCTGAGCGGCCCGGTCTCGAACAGGTAGCCGAACCCGTGCCGGGCGGCGACCTGGGCGATCTGAGAGGCCCGCGTGATCGTGCCGACGGGCCGCTCGGAGCTCACGCGTCGCCGCCCTCGTCGACCTCCTGCTCGAGGAGCCGGAGCCGATGCTCGAGCTGCGCGACGCGCAGCTCGAGCTCGTCGAGCTGGCGCTCCCGCACGAGCCCGAGCTGGTCGGCGAGAGTCGAGAGTACATCACCCGCACGGCCGCCGAGCCGCTGGACGGGACCGCCGGACCGAGCCAGCCCTGCGACGAGGGCGTCTGCGTCCGCCCGGGTCAGCGTACCGCTCTCGACGAGCCGGTCGAGGAGCTCCTGCG
The DNA here is from genome assembly GCA_964498265.1 of uncultured Gaiellales bacterium. Lineage (GTDB taxonomy): Bacteria > Actinomycetota > Thermoleophilia > Gaiellales > Gaiellaceae > CAZCIJ01. The sequence goes on from CAZCIJ010000179.1 coordinate 6,678, forward strand.
CGCGATCGCGCGAGACGCCGCCTTCGCCGAGAAGCCTCCCGACCACGTCGCGCAGCGAGCTGGCCGCCTCAGCGCGCTCGGCCATGCGGCCTCGCGCGCCGGCGCTTGCGCCTCGCCTCGCGGCGCGCCGCGGGGTCCTGGGCGCGCGCCTCGTCGGCGCCCGCACCGGACGCGGCGCCCTCGACGT
>CAZCIJ010000180.1:0-6854 GCA_964498265.1 uncultured Gaiellales bacterium
CTTCGGAGACCGTCTGCCCGACTAAACCCGCCTACACGGAAAATCGGACGCTCTCTTGACCCGGCGCCGATACGCCTCGGCGTCTCCGAGCAGGCGCTCTGGACGGCACGGGGTTCGTATCGGACGCTGGGGCTCTCGGCCGTTTGGGGTCTGGGGCGAACCCCGGGATTGGCCACTGTAGTGTGCGCGCTCTTGGGGAGTCGGTGACCGGGCTGACGTTCAGATCGCCTGCGATTCGCCGGGCGCACGTCGAGGCGGTGCGGGCGGCGGCCGGGGAGCACCAGCGCAGGTTGAGCTGGGGCCGCCGGAGGATCGAGGCGTGGCGGACGCAGGCGCTTCGAGCGTTGCTTCGCCATGCCGTCGAGCGCTCGAGCTTCTACCGCGAGCGGCTTGGCGGGTTCGAGGTCGACCGGGTGACGCCGGAAGGCCTGCGGGCGTTGCCGACGACGAGCAAACGCGAGGTGATGGAGCGATGGGACGAGGTGGTGACGGTGCCGGACATCCGGCGCGCGGGCGTGGAGCGCTTCCTCGCCCAGCAGACGTCGTTCGACTACCTGGCCGATCGCTACCAGGCGTTTGAGTCGGGCGGGTCGTCGGGGATCCGCGGCGTCTACGTCTGGGACTGGGAAGTTCTTCGTTACCGTGGCGAACCTCGCTTTCCGCTACGAGGTTCGCGACGGACGGTCTGACCCGCGGGAGGGAAGGCGGCTGTTGCGGGGCGTCGTCACCTCGGGCGCCCCGCCTCACGCGTCGACGCCGCTGTTCTCTGTCGACGTCGACCCGGTCATGGAGACTGCGGTCTTCCCGGTGTCACGGCCGCTTGCCGAGACGGTTGAGGCGATGAACCGCCTGCAGCCGACGCACCTGATCGGCTACAGCTCGGTGATCGGCGATCTCGCTTCGGAGGCGCTTGATGGTCGGCTCCGGATTGCGCCGCTGCGCGTCGCCACGAACTCGGAGCCGCTCCTTCCCGAGACGCGTGCCCAGATCGAGCGCGCATGGGGCGTTCCGGTCAACAACGCCTGGGGGTCCACGGAGATCGGCATGCACGCTGCCGAGTGCGACGCGGGGGCCGGCCTCCACGTGCACGAGGACGCGATCGTCCTCGAGCGCGTCGACGAGGACCGCCGGCCCGTCGCCGACGACGAGCCCGCCGCGATGGTGCTCCTGACGAGCCTCGCGAACCGCACGTTCCCGTTCATCCGCTACGAGCTCGACGACGTCGTCGGGTACGCCAGCGGAGCCTGCCCGTGCGGCAGCAGCTTCCGGCGGCTCGCCGAGATCCAGGGGCGCTCGCTCGACGCGTTCCGGTACGGCGACCTGCGCGTCGCGCCGGTCGTCTTCGGACGCCCGCTGGCGTCGGACCCGCGGGTGGTCGAGTACCAGGTGCGCCAGACCCCGGGGGGAGCCGAGATCGCCGTCACCGGCGAGGGAACGATCGACTGCGCCACGCTCGCGCGGCAGGTCGCGGACGGCCTGGTCGCGGCAGGGATCGACCGTCCATCCGTCTGCGTGTCCCAGGTCGACGCGCTCCCGCGCGACCCGCTGACCGGGAAGCTGAAGCGCTACCTGCCTCTCCCGCCCGCTGAGTCGAAGGCCGAGGCATAGACACCGGTGCCTCCCTGTCCGTCGAGGTGGCGACCGTTTGCGTCGATGCAGATGGAGAGCCGCCAAGGTGATCGCCGTCAGGCTCGGCCTCGCGAATGCGACCCTGCGCAACCACATCCGCGCGCTCGTCCACCGGCTCGGATGCGACTCGCATCTCGAAGCTGTGGCGATGGCACGCCGCCTCAGGATCCTCGGCTAGTGGCTTCAAGCGGGACGTCGACCCAAGGCGCCCCTAACCGGCGCCGGAGGAACCGCTACCGGACGACCAGAACGTCGCAGGGAGCTTCGTGGATGACCCTCGTGCTGACGGAGCCGAGCATGAGCCGCTGCGCCTGATTGAGGCCGCGGGTCCCGACGACGATGAGGTCGACGCCGGACTGCTTGGCTTCCTCGATGATCGCGTGGGCCGGCTCTCCGGTCGCCTCGCGCAGCTGTGGCTCGAGCCCCTTGCCCGCAAGCAGCTCGCGCGCCTCGGCAAGAATGCGCTTCCGCGCCTCGGCCGCGCCTACGTCTGGAGATGCCGGGCCGGGCGCCGCGTAGACGTCGGCTCCAGAGAGGACGATGAGCTCGCCGCCGTTCACGAGCTCGGCCGCGCGCTCGAGCGCACGCCTCGCAGCGGGTGAACCGTCGAATCCAACGAGAATCCTGTGCACCGTGGCTCCCTTCCTTCGTGCTCCCGGCCGCTGCCGGCCTCCTGCACGGGATGATCGACCGCGCCGGCCCTGCGCGCATCAGTGCTCGTACTGATCCGCACTCAGGGGAATCACTGATCGTGCGGCATGGCCCGGAGACAACGTGCGTTCGCGTTCGAGACCGACAGCGAGCCGGGGCAGTTCGTGCCGGTTCGCGTCCATCTGATCCAGGACGAGTTCGGCGACCTGCACGGGCTCGAGCGGCTGAAGGTCGCCGCCAACTATCTCGTTCCGTTCCTCGTGTCCCCGGCCGGCCTCCTCAGCGCGAGGAGGGCGCCCAAGCCTCTAGGCCTCCGGCTGGGAGGCCGACCAGGCGGTGAACCGCTTGCCGAGCTCGAGTCGAGCGCGGTGAATGCGGCTCTTCGCCGCCGCGACCGAGATGCCGAGAAGGGAGGCGATCTCCTCGTAGGACCACCCCTCGATGTCGCGCAGGACGAGCGGCACGCGCGAGTCGGCCGGGAGCGCCCGAACGGCCTCCGACAGGAAGCGGAGGGCCTCGCGTTCTTCCGCCTGTGACTCGACCACAGGGCTCGTCGCCGCGAGCTGGTGCTCGTCGGCGGGGGTGATCGTCTCCAGGCTGTCGCTCGGCAACTGCTTGCGGCGGAGACGCTGGAGCGCCTCGTTCACCGCGATTCGATACAGCCAGGTCGAGGGCGCTGCCTCGCGTCGGTAGCGGCCGAGGTGACGCCACGCCTGGACGAACGTGTCCTGGGCCGCCTCTTCGACGTCACGCTCGTCGTCGAGCAGGCGTCCGAGGACGCCGCGGACGCGCCGCTCGCTGCGCCGGACGAACTCCGCGAACGCCTCGAGGTCACCCTGGCTGGCGCGTTCGAGGAGCTCGGCCTCGTCGTCGGTCACCGGCGCAAGCTAGCATCGTCTGGCCACGTCTCGGCATCAGATCTCGCGATGGTCTCTGTTCGCTCGTTGCTGTACGGCTCCCACAGCGAGACGGTGGAGCTGATGTCCGCGTACCTCGAGGGGGAGGTACAGGGCCTCGCGCGCTGGCGCGTCATGCGCCATCTGAAGTCGTGTGAGGGGTGCCGCGCGCTGTACGAGTCGTTTCTGGCGACGCTGAAGAGCCTTCGATCGCTCGCGCGGTCTGAGCCCGCGCCTCGCCCTCGATTCGTTGACGACGTCATCGACCGCATCCGCGACGGCGAGCACTAGACACGATCGACCGAAGGGCCCCGCCTCTTCCTGAGCGCGAAGCGTTCGCGCCGGACTCCGCATCCAAGCGATGAGGGCGAGTACGCGACTCCGCCGCTTTCGCACGACGGGAGGATCGGGTGGCGATCAGACGTACGCCGAAGGTGAAGGTCGATCGGGACGAGGTCTTCCTCGAGTACACGAAGTCGATCTGTCCGGTTTGCAAGCGGGTGATCGATGCAGAGGTGAACGTCCGCGAGGGCCGGGTGGTGATGCGCAAGCGCTGTCCGGAGCACGGTCCCGTCGAGGCGCTGGTGTACTCGGACGCCGACCTCTATGTCAGTCAGCTTCGGTTCAACAAGCCGGGGACGATCCCGCTCGAGTTTCAGACGGAGGCCAAGGAGGGGTGCCCGCTCGACTGCGGTCTGTGCCCGGAGCACAAGCAGCACTCGTGTCTCGGCCTGATCGAGGTCAACACGGCCTGCAATCTCGATTGTCCGATCTGCTTCGCCGACTCCGGCCACCAGCCGGACGGCTACTCGCTGACTCGAGAGCAGGTGGGGCTGATGCTCGACACCTTCGTCGCCGCCGAGGGCAACCCGGAGGTGATCCAGTTCTCCGGCGGGGAGCCGTCGATCCACCCGGGCATCGTCGAGTTTCTGGCGATGGCGAAGGAGCGAGGCTTCCGGTCCGTCCACCTGAACACGAACGGGATCCGGCTCGCGCGCGACCGGCGCTTCGCGGACGAGGTCGCGCGAGTGGGGGCGCACGTCTACCTCCAGTTCGACGGTCTTGAGCTCGGGACGCACGTTGCGATCCGAGGCAAGGATCTCCGTGCCGAGAAGGAGCGGGCGCTCGAGCGCTGCGCCGAGGCCGGGGTCACCGTGACGCTGGTCGCGGCGGTCGAGAAGGGCGTGAACGAGCACGAGGCGGGAGCGATCGTGCGGCTTGGCGTCTCGCATCCGGCCGTGAACAGCGTCGTCTTTCAGCCGGTGACGCACGCGGGGCGACACCGCGTGTTCGACCCGCTCGAGCGGCTCACGAACGCGGATGTCGTGAAGCTGCTCGCGGGTCAGCTTCCCGAGTCGCTACGCGCCAGCGACTTCGTGCCGGTGCCCTGTTGCTTCCCGACGTGCCGGAGCATGTGCTACGCGCTCGTCGAGGGCGAGAGGCTCCTGCCGTTCACCCGCCTCCTCGACGTCGAGCCGTATCTCGACTACCTCTCCAACCGGGTCGTGCCGGATCTCGGGGTGCTGAAAGCGCTCGAGGGCATGTTCTCGGCCTCGGCGGTCCCGGGCGTCGAGCGGGCCTTGCTTCGGTGCGAGAGCTGCGGCATCGACCTGCCGGCGGCGCTCGCCGACTACCGCCGCCACACGTTCGTGATCGCCCTGCAGGATTTCCAAGATCCGTACACGCTCAACGTTCGCCAGCTGATGAAGTGCTGCGTCGCGCAGCTCACGCCGGACGGGCGCATCATCCCGTTCTGCGCCTACAACTCGGTTGGCTACCGGGAGCAGGTCCGTGCGTCCCTCTCGGGCGTCGACGTTCCAACGCTCGTTCCCAACGCGCGGCCGCTTCTGCCCCTTCTGCGGCCAACTCGAAACGGGTCGATGACTGCCCTCGCGCAGGTCTCCGGTCGACGAGACGCGACGAACGTCGGACGTCGGCTCCCGTGAGCACCGCAGCCGACGAGATCAAGGCCTGCTGCGCGGCTGCCTACTCGAGCCCGGCCGCCCGCTGGCTCCTCGGCGACAGCTTCCACCCAGGGGGAGCCGCGCTCACGTCTCGCCTTGCCGGCGCGCTCGCGGTCGAACCAGGATGTACCGTCGTCGACGTCGCCAGCGGCCCGGGATCGAGCGCCGTCCAGCTCGCACGCGAGGCAAGCTGCAGCGTCCTCGGGGTCGACCTCTCCCCGACGAACGTCGCCGACGCCAACCGGCTGGCAGCCGGCGCAGGCGTCGGCGACCGCGTGCGCTTCGTCGTCGGAGACGCCGAGCGCCTTCCCATCGGCGACGCGACCGCCGACGGCGTGCTCTGTGAGTGCTCGCTCTGCACGTTCCCGGACAAGGCGCGAGCAGCGTGCGAGATCGCGAGGATCCTGCGCCCGGGAAGGAGACTCGCGCTCTCTGACGTGACCGCCGACGTCGATCGGCTGCCGCCTGAGCTGGCGACACTCGGCGGTTGGATCGCCTGCATCGGTGGCGCCGTGTCACGTGCAGCCCTCGTCGACCTCGTCGAGGGCGCCGGCATGACCGTTGAGACGGCAGAGCCAGCAGACCCCGCGCTGTGTGGGATGCTCGAGGGGATCGAGGCGCGGCTGCGGGCGGCGCGCGTGCTTGGCGACGGTCTCCCGAAGGAGCTCAGAGGCGGGATCGAACGAGGGCTCGAGCTCATCGACTGCGCACGCAGAGCGGTCGAAGGCGGCGCCCTCGGGTACTGCGTCCTCGTCGCCCGGAAGCCGTGACCGAGGGCGAGCGCTGGACGCGAGAGCTCCTCGCGGAGCTCCGTGCGGCGCGGTTCGCCCCCCAAGCGTGGATGCTCTTCCTCTCGCGCTCGTTCGAGCGGGCGGCATGGCGGCGCCGCCAGCAGCGACGTGCGGCTCGCGAGACGCTCGCGCTCGGCGCTGTCGGGCTCGGGGTCTGGCTCGCGGTCGGCCTGGCCGGATGGCCGGTGCTCTCGCTGGTCGGGGCTGGCTGGTGGATCGGGGTCGTGCTCATGCTCGACTGGCACCTCGGAATGCTCGAGCGGGAGGACGGGCGGCCGCTGCGCAGCCTTGGAGCTCCCAACGTGCTCTCGCTGCTGCGGATGGGGCTGGTCCCCGCGCTTCCCGCTCTCTCGCCGACAGGTCTGGCCGTCGCTCTCGCCGTCGCCCAGGGGGTTGACATCCTCGATGGCAGGCTCGCCCGCGCGCGTGACCAGGTTACGCGCCTCGGATTCTGGCTCGACGGGAGCGCCGACACGCTGCTCGTCGGCGTCGTCGCCGTGACGCTTGCGCTCGGGGGTCTCGTCGGAGCCTGGCTCGCCGCGCTCGTCGTGGCTCGAGCGGCGGCGCCCTGGCTCTTCTACGGGATCGCGTACTTCGTGCTCGCCAGATCGCCACGTCGGGCCGGCTACGTCTCCGGCGTCGTCCCGGGCGCGCTCCTCTTCGCGGGCCTCGTGCTGTCGGCCCTGGCCGTTCCCGGCGGGCCGGAGCTCGCCGCTGCCGGAGCCGTCGGAGGGCTCGCCACCTTTGCTGCGACGGTCCTCCGCTCGCCCAAGGCGCCGCGCGGCCCAGAACACGCCCTCGAGCGTGTGCCAGGTCGGTTCATCAACCGTACGGCCGTCTAGTTCGCTTCGACCGATCGGCGGCCGGGCGTAGTGCGCGGTTGACGCTCGCGCGGGAGCGGCATAGAGTTCTCGCCACGATCG
>CAZCIJ010000181.1:0-6812 GCA_964498265.1 uncultured Gaiellales bacterium
CCGAGCGTCCCGCGGGCCCGTCCGCCCCGAGCGCGGACGCGCGCCCGGGCGGCGGGAGCCGTCCGCCGGGCGCGGACGCCGTGCGCGCTCCCGACGTGGCCGCCCGGGAGCTCGCCGAGGCGCTCCCGGCCGACGCCATCGTCGTCGAGGAGGCGATCACCACCGGCATCGAGTTCCGCCGCCACCTTCGCCTGCGCGGCAGCGACCAGTACCACCACACGATCGGAGGAGGGCTCGGCTGGGGCATCGGCGCAGCGGTCGGCGTGAAGCTGGCGCAGCCGTCCCGGCCGGTGGTCGCCGTGCTCGGCGACGGCTCGGCCCTGTACTCCATCCAGGGGCTGTGGACCGCTGCGCGCTACCGGGTCGGCGCGGTGTTCGTCGTGCTGAACAACCGCGAGTACCGGGCCGTGAAGCAGGGGCTGCCGCACGAGCGTGACCCTGCCGCCCGCAGGCGTGACGTGGGGGTGGACATCGCCGATCCGCCGGTCGACTTCGGCGCGCTCGCCCGGGGCTTCGGCGTGCGGGCGGAGACCGTCGCGCCCGAGACGAGCGTCGGCGAGGCGCTCGCCCTGGCGCTCGAGCGAGGAACGCCGTCCCTGCTCGAGGTGCCGATCCAGGGCATGGCTGACCGGTAGGGCTGCTCCCGGATCGAACGAGCAGACCGTCGGCGCGCGAAGCACTACCATGCGCCGGATGCGCCGCGCGGTGCTCATCGTCAACCCCCACGCGAGCAGGGTGACGCCGGAGCTGACCACGAGCGTGCTGGCCGAGCTGGCCGAGGCCGGGCCGGTCGAGAAGCTCGTGACGGAGCGGCGCGGGCACGCCGCCGAGCTGGCCGCGGAGGCCGGGCGCCGCGGTGACGCGGTCTACGTCTACTCGGGCGACGGCGGCTTCAACGAGGCGGTCAACGGCATCCCGCCCGGCGTGCCGATCGGCTTCGTCCCGGGCGGGGCGACGAGCGTCCTGCCGCGTGCGCTCGGCCTGCCGCGCGACCCGGTCGCGTGCGCGCGCCGTCTCGCGCGCTCCCGGCGGGTCCGCCGGATCTCGCTCGGGATCGCGAACGGCCGGCGTTTCACGTTCTGCGCCGGCATCGGCCTCGACGCCGAGCTCGTGCGCGCCGTCGACGAGCGCGGCAGGGCCACGGGAACGCGTCCGGGCGACCTCGTGTTCGTGTGGGAGCTCTGGCGCATCCTCGCGAGCCACGGCTTCCGCGTGGAGTCCGGCGTCGCGGTCGAGGGGCACGGGAGGGCCGCATTCGTCGTCGTGACGAACTGCGATCCCTACACGTACGCCGGTTCCCTGCCGGTGCATGCCACCCCTGAGTCGCGCTTCGAGCTTGGGCTCGACCTCGTCGGGCCGCGCCTCCTCAGGCACCGGCGAGATCTCATGCGGCTCGCGTGGTCGGTGCTGGTCCGTGCGAATCACCACCGGTCGGCGGACTACCTCTACGTCCACGACGCCGCCGAGGCGCGGATCTCCTGCGACGGGCCGACGCCCATGCAGGTCGACGGCGAGGACCTCGGCGACGTCACCGAGGCGGTCTTCGAGTCCGAGCAGAACGCGCTTCCCGTTCTGGTCTGAGGGCGAGCCTCGCCGTTTCGGACCGGGTCCGCCGCCCGGCTACATTGACCTCGTGAGCGAGGGGAAGAAGCTGGTGCTCGTCGTCATCGACGGCCTCGCGCCCGACGTGCTCGAGCGAGGCCTCGAGCGGGGCACGGCTCCGACGCTTGCCCGCCTCGCCGAGGAGGGCTCGTACGTGCGCGGCGTGAGCGCGTTTCCGTCGCTGACGCCCGTCTGCCTCACCACGATCGCCACGGGAGCGATGCCGGACGTCCACGGGATCCCGCACCTCGCCTGGTACAGCCGGGACGAGAGGCGGATCGTGGAGTACGGGTCCTCGCTCGGGGCGGTCCTGGCCGTGGGCCTGCTGGGGACGCTTCGCGACTCGATCCTCAACCTGGCGGGATCGCATCTCTCGCCCGAGGCGACGACCGTGTTCGAGGCGCTCGAGGACTCGGGACTGGTGACGGGCGCGATCAACTACACCTGCTACAGGGGCCGGCACAAGCACCGCATCCGGCTGCCGCAGCTCGCGAGCCGGAACCGCTGCTACGAGTCGGTTCTCGGCCCGCGGCGGTTCTTCTTCTTCAACCTCTACGAGTCGGACGACACCGGCGCCCCGTTCTCGGTGCGCTCGCGGCCGGCCGGATCCGTCGACGCCTACGCGGTCGCTGCCGGCCGCTGGCTCGTCACCCGGGACGGTTTCGACTTCCTGGTCTACTACCTTCCGGACTACGACTACGCCGCGCACGTCACCGGGCCCGACGGCTCGCCCGACGCGCTCGGGCGGAGCGATGCGTGCATCGGCCGTCTCCTCGACGCGGCAGGCGGCCTCGACGCGTTTCTCGAGCGCTACGCGTTGCTCGTGATCGCCGACCACGGCCAGACGAGCGTCGACACCGCCGTCCGGCTCGAGAAGAGCTTCCGCGACCTCCGCGTCCTCTCGCCGCGGCGACCTCGACCCGACCGCAGCGACATCGCGGTGACCGCGTCGAACCGCGCGGCGATGCTCTACCTGCTCGAAGGCGCGAGGCACGACGCCCGGGAGCTCGCCGAGCGCCTCGACGCAGAGCCAGCAGCGGACGCCGTGCTGTTCCTCGAGGACGGGGAGGCGGTGGCACGGCGGGACGGCGAGGAGCTCCGGTTTGCGCCGGAGGACGGCGGGTTCCGGACGTCCGGAGATCCCGGCGTCCTCGACCGTGAGCGCTATCCGGACGGCATCGAGCGCGCGTGGCATGCGCTTCGGTGCTCGCGCGCCGGCGACGTGATCGTCTCGGCCGCGGAGGGGTACGAGTTCGCCGACCTCGGCGGGCGCCACCATCTCGGCGGCGGGAGCCACGGCTCCCTGCTCGCTGGCGACTCCCTGGTGCCGATCGTCGGCGTCGGGCTCGACCTCGCGCGCTTGCCCGAGCGACCGACCATCGCCGACCTGGCTCCGCTCGTGCTGCGCCATTTCGGCGTCGAGCCTCCGCCGTCGATGGGCCGCCTCGTTCATGCGCAGGCGTGACGCGGGTCAGCAGCGGGCGCGCATGGTCGAGCGCCAGCTCCGGGCGCGCGGGATTCGCGACGAGCGGGTTCTCGCCGCCATGGGTACGGTTCCGCGCGAGCTCTTCGTGCCCGACGAGGAGCGGCGGCACGCCTACGAGGACTGGCCGCTGCCGCTCGGTCACGGACAGACGATCTCCCAGCCGTACATGGTGGCCGTCATCTGCGAGCAAGCGGCCGTGAGGGCTGGGACGAAGGTGCGGGACGTCGGCACGGGCTCGGGCTACCAGGCGGCCGTGCTCGCCGAGATGGGAGCGCGCGTGCACACCGTGGAGCGAATCCCCGAGCTCGCGGAGCAGGCGCGCCGGAACCTCGCGGCGGCGGGATACGACCGCCTGGTCACCGTCCGCGTGGCCGACGGGACGCTGGGCCTCCCGCAGGAGGCCCCGTTCGACGCCATCACGGTCGGTGCGGCGGCCCCCGAGCGTCCCGACGCCCTCTACGGCCAGCTCGTCGCGCGCGGACGGATCGTCGTTCCCGTCGGCGGGCTCGACGGGCAGCGCCTCGAGCTCGTTGTCGCCACGCCCGAGGGCCCGGCGGTCGTGCGCTCGGTTCCGTGCCGGTTCGTGCCGCTCGTCGGCGTCAGGGGGTACAGGCCGTGATGAGCCTCGCTCGGGCGCACGTGCGGGTTCACGGCAGCGTGCAGGGCGTGTACTTCCGGGCGGAAGCCCGCGACCGAGCCCGCTCGCTGGGGGTCCGAGGATGGGTTCGCAATGTTCCGGACGGTACGGTCGAGGCCGCCTTCGAGGGCGACTCGGAGGCCGTCGGGCGCATGCTCCACTGGAGCCGGCGAGGGCCTCGCGGCGCCCGTGTCGAGCGCGTCGACGTGACATGGGAGGAGCCCGTGGGCGAGGCCCGGTTCCGCGTCGTGACGTAAGAGCCCTTTCCGGACAGGCCTTCAGGCGAGCCCTTCTCGCGAGCGGGCATCGGGCCTCTCCCGGCCGACGTCTACCGGAGGGGGGCGCGCGGCAGGGCCGTACAATCGCGTGCATGGCCCGCCCGTCCGAGTTCGCCCCGCGCATCTCGGCCCTGAAGGAAGACGCCGGCCTGGCCCTTCGCCGGCCCGCCAACTGGGTGCAGCTCGCGAAGTTCTGCGTCGTGGGCGCGAGCGGCTACGCGGTGAACCTCGCCGTGTACACCGCGCTCGTCCACGCTGCCGGCGTCAACTACATCGCCGCCGCCGTCTGCTCGTTCGCCGTCGCGATCTCGAACAACTACACGTGGAACCGGGTCTGGACGTTCAGGCGCCAGCGCGGCCACATCGGCTTGCAGGGCGCGAAGTTCCTCGTGGTCTCGCTCGCCGCGCTGGGGGCGAACGTGGCCGTGCTCGCCCTGCTGGTGGCGATCGGCGTGCCGAAGGTGCCCGCGCAGGCGGCGGCGATCGTGCTCGTGACGCCGCTCAGCTTCCTCGGAAACAAGCTCTGGTCGTTCCGTCCCTAGGGGCTTGCATGGGGCGAGCCCAGGGCCTGTCCGGGAGGTGGAGGTGGTGGACGGCCGGCGGGTCAGGCGCGCGACGATCCCCGGGGCCGAGACTGGTCTGGCTCGCCCTTGCGCTGCTCGTCCTGACCGTCGCGGGGCAGGCGGAGGCCGCGACGGCCCCCGTGTACGACGAGCGCGGACGGCTCGTGGAGACGCCGTTCGTGCCTGAGCCTTCGGCAGCGGCGCTCACCGAGGAGCGGGCCATCGAGCTTGCCCTCGCCAACCCGAAGATCGCCGAGTGGACGGATCGCTACCCGCCGGGCAGCCTCACGAAGTCGGCGGAGCTCGACGCCGACGAGGGCCGCTGGACGGTCAAGGTGTGGTCCAGCCTTCCGGACGCGGGGCAGATCGTGCTCGCCCGCGTCGACGACTCCTCGGGGGCCGTCACCGAGGCGTGGACCGGTCCGCAGGTGGCCTGGTCGATGGCACGGGGGAGCAAGGGCTCGTTCGGGCGGAAGATCAACGACGACGCCATCTGGTGGCCTCTCTGCGCCGTCTTCTTCCTCGGCCTCGCGAACCTGCGCCGGCCGCTCTCGATGCGCAACCTCGACCTGCTCGTGCTCCTCTCGTTCAGCGCGTCGTGGTGGTTCTTCAACGAGGGCCGGATCTTCACGTCGGTGCCGCTCGCCTATCCGCCCCTTGTCTACCTGCTCGTGCGCATGGTCTGGATCGGGGCTCGCGGCCGCGCGCGCGACCCCGATCCCCCGGTCTGGCCGGTCTGGGTCCTCGTCGCGGCGACGGTCTTCCTCGCCGGCTTTCGCATCGGCCTGAACGTCGCCGAGTCCAACGTCATCGATGTCGGGTACGCGGGCGTCATCGGCGCGGAGCGGATCGTCGAGTCGGGCCAGATGCCGTACGGGCACATGCCCGTCCGCGAGGGCGAGCCATGCGGCTCCCCCGACAGCTACGGGGAGGTCCGCGACCGCATCCAGACGAACGGTCGCTGCGAGACCGCGAACGACCGCGGCGACACCTACGGTCCCATCACGTACCTCACCTACGTGCCGGGGTACCTCGCCTTCGGCTGGAGCGGGAAGTGGGACTCGCTTCCGGCCGCGCACTTCACGTCGCTGCTCTTCGACAGCCTCGCGCTCATCGGGCTCGCGCTGGTCGGCTGGCGCTTCGGCCGGGGGCGGCTGGCGGCGACGCTGCCGTTCGCCTGGGCGGCCCTGCCGTTCACCCAGTACGTCTCGAGCTCCAACTCGAACGACGCCATCCTTCCGGTGCTCTTGATCTACGGGTTCTGGCTGGTCTCCTCGCCGAGTGCCCGCGGTCTGTTCGTCGGGCTCGCGTCGTGGGCGAAGTTCGCCGCCCTGCTGCTCGTCCCGCTGTGGGCGACGTACCCCGACGGCGTGCGCTCGCTGAGACGGCCGCGCCGCCTCGCGCTCTTCGCGGGGGGCTTCCTGATCGCGACGGTGCTCGGCTTCTGGGTGCTGCTGCTCGAGCCGGATCCGCTGCACGCGGCGCGCGTGTTCTGGGACAGGACGTTCGGCTGGCAGCTCGGCCGCGACTCGCCGTTCTCGATCTGGGGCTGGACGGAGTACCCGGGCTATCCGGACCTCGGCGCCTGGCAGACGGCCCTCAAGATCGTCCTCCTCGTCGGCACCGTCGTGTCCGGGCTCCTTCCACGGCACAAGTCGCCCGTCCAGCTCGCCGCTCTCACGGCGGCGCTGCTCATCGGCTTCGAGCTCGTGCTGACCCACTGGTTCTACCTCTACATCCCCTGGTTCCTCCCCTTCGTCGCCTTCGCGCTGCTCGCTCCCGCGGTCGTCCGTCTGCGGGAGCCGGTCGAGGAGACGCATGATCGCGAGATCCGAGAGCTGGTCGGAGCGGCCGAGCAGCCGACCTGACGGGCGCGCTGCGGTTGCGGCGGCGGCCGCCGGCGTCGTCCTCTTCGCCGCTGCCTTCGCGGTGCTGCACGTGGGGCCGCTCGGGCGCGACCAGATCGTCGACACTCCGACGTACCAGCGCTACGGCGACGCCGTGGTCGACGGCGGAGCGGTTCCGTACAGGGACTTCTCGCTCGAGTATCCGCCCGGGGCGCTGCCGGTCTTCATCCTCCCGGCGCTCGCGCCGGCCGGCGACTACCGCGCCGTCTTCGAGCTGCTCATGGCGCTGTGCGGGGTTGCGACCGTCGTGCTCACGGTCGCGACCCTGACCGCGCTCGGCGCCGGCCCTGCGCGCCTCGCGGGCGGGGCCGCATTCGTCGGCCTCGCACCGCTCGCGCT
>CAZCIJ010000182.1:0-6753 GCA_964498265.1 uncultured Gaiellales bacterium
GGTCTCGTCGCCATCGCCGTGTCGCTGCTCCCCTCGCGGGTCGGCTTCGCCGGGCGTGCACGCCACGGCCATTGAGCGCCGGCGGTACAGTCGGCCGATGGGGACGCTCGCGGTCATCGGGCACACGGCGTGCGACTACGTGGACGGCGCGCCGCCGCGACCCGGCGGGGCGCCTCTCTACGCGGCGAAGGCGCTCCGGGCTCTCGGCGAGCGCGGAGTGATCGTGACCCGCTGCTCGGAGGATGACCGGGCCCTTCTGGACTCCCTCTACGCGGTCGGGCTCCCGGTCGTGTGGCGTGCGGAGGGCCGCACGCCGGTGTTCGTGATCCGCAACGGGCCCGACGGGCGGGAGCTCGAGCTGCGCGCGCTCGGAGACCCCTGGACGGCGCAGGACGCTCGCGACTGGGTGGGAGCGGCGATCGCCGGCGCCGGATGGGTCCATCTCGGCCCGCTGTGGCGAGGCGACTTCGCTCCCGACGCCGTCGCGGAGCTCGCGCGGGGGCGCCGGCTTTCCTTCGACGGTCAGGGGCTCGTGCGCCCCGGTCGTACCGGTCCCGTGCGCATGGACGCCGAGGCCGACCTCAGCGTGCTCGAGCACGTCGACGTCCTCCATCTGTCGGAGCGGGAGGCGGCGACGCTCGGTCTCGGGCTCGACGAGCGCTCGCTGCGAACGCTCGGCGTTCCGGAGGTCGTGGTCACGCTCGGCGAGCGCGGGTCGGTCGTCTATGCGGACGACCTGGCCGGCCTCGTTCCGGCCGCGCCGGTCGCCGTCCGCGACCCGACCGGTGCCGGCGACGCCTTCATCGCGGCCTATGCGTCCTCGCGCCTGGCCGGGCACGAGCCGGTCTCTGCGGCCCGTCGCGCGACGGAGCTGCTCCACGGGCTCCTCTCCGGCACGCTGTAAGGGCCTGTCCGGAAAGTGAACTAGCGCGCCTGACATGCGTCACACACCGCGATACCGTGTCCTCGGCCGCGCCGTGGGAACCAGGCGCGCGGTCAGCGCGCAGGCGCTCCCTGCGTCCTTGTCTCGCGGCACGTGCCGCGTGTCATCCATCGTGGCCACTTTCCGGACAGGCCCTTCGCGGTGGTGATCGCGCTCGCCCAGTGCGACGACGCGCTCTACCTCGTCGAGGTGGGCGCTAGCGCCGACGACGACCAGTTGGCCGGCCGCCAGCCGGACGGGAAGCTCGACGAGCGCGTCCGGCCGCTCGGGCTGGTACCCGACTGGGCGTCCTCGCGTCTGATCGACGTGGATGCCGCCGGCTCGACGGTCGTCCTCGTGCTCGACCGGCGCCCTCCGCTGGCGGTGTCACACGACAGCGGCCACACGTGGGTCGAGCGGGGGAGCGGCCTGCCGTCGGGGCGCGCCGTCTGCCTGGGCGCGAATCCCGACCACGTGCTGTACGGCGGCCGCAACCGTCTCTACGTCTCTGGGGACGGCGGCCGCTTCTGGCGCGCGCTCGGGATCGAGCTGCCGGAGATCCGCGACGTCGCTTGGGGCTGACGGGGAACGCCCGTGGCCGGCCCTGCGGGCGGACGAGCCGTACGGGCCGATGCTTGCGTCGGGGAGATCCTTGCGTCGCCCGGCTTCCGTCCGGGCGGGGCAAGCCCGCCCCTATAGCCGGAACTCGCCGCGGGCCACGATGACGGCCGAGCCGCCCACCTCGACGCTCTCGATCGTTTCGCCGGCTCCCCGGGCGCGCGCGAACAGCGTGCTCGGGCGGCCAATCTCGACGCCCTGGGAGATCTCGATCTCCTCGTCGAAGGCGACCAGCCCGTGGCGGGCCAGGTGGCAGGCGAGCGGTCCGGCCGCCGACCCGGTCGCCGGGTCCTCGTCGACGCCTTCGGCCGGCCCGAACATGCGCGTCTTCCAGCGCGTCTCCGACCCGGCGAAGCAGTTGGCGCCGAACGGCTCGCCGCCCCACGTCAGCTGCAGGCGCGCGAGCGCCGCCATGTCCGGCTCGAGCCCTGCGACCTGCGCCTCGGTCTCGAGCGCCACGTACGCGTGCGGCATGCCGTTGTCGTAGAGCTCGACCGGGAGCAGCGAGCGCTCGACTCCGAGCGCCCCGAGCAGCCCGTCCGGTGAGGGAAACGGTTGGATCGTGGGGACAGGCTGGCTCATCCGCCCGAAGACGATCCGGTCCTGCTCGCGCTCGAGCAGCACGGGCACGACGCCCACGCCCGTCTCGAGGCGGACCTCCGCGAGCTGCATGGGCGCGGCGAGCACGAACGCCGTGCCGAGGACCGGATGCCCGGCAAAGGGCAGCTCCACCGCCGGCGTGAAGATCCGGATGCGAGCGTGCCCGCCATGCGCGGGCGGGTAGACGAAGACCGTCTCGCTGAAGCCGGTCTCCTTCGCCAGTGGCTGGAGCGACCGTTCCTGGATCTCGCCCGCGTTGGTGAAGACGGCCAGCTGGTTGCCGGCGAGCGGGACGTCGGTGAAGACGTCGGCGATCACGTAGCGGTGGCTCGCGGCCACGCGCCAGAGTCTAGTGCTCTGTCCGGAGAGTTCCGTGATGATCCCGGCGAGCGAAAACCAAGCCGGGGAAGGACGCAGGAGCGCCCATATGCAGGCCATATGGGCGCGACCGAGGACGCAGACCGGCGCCGGTTTGCAGCCGCCCGGGCGCGCCGTACTCCCCGGACAGAGCACTGGAGACGCCCGCGAGCGCCGCGAGGGCCGGAGAGCAGGGAGCCGCCTACAGCGTCTCCTCGACTCCGGCCACGAGCTCACGCACCGTGCGGTTCCGTGCCCGGTGCATGACGGCGTGACCGGCGGCGATGAGGAGCGCGGTCTGCCAGGAGACGAGGCGGAAGGCGGCGGCCAGCCCCGTGCCGGCGTAGAAGGCCAGCTCCTCCTTCGAGGTCGGGCCGACGATCGGCAGGTCGTAGGCGCCCCGGGCCGGCGCGTCCTCCTCAGCCGGGCGATCCGCGCTCGTGTCAGACACGGGCGCGGGTGCGAGGGATCGCGAGGTTGATCGTCGCCATCGCGTGCCTCCTTCGGTCGCGGTCGGCCTGATCGTACCGAGCCGGGACGGCGCTATCCTCCGCGGGAATGCACCTCCGTCCTGCCTGCCACGGCATCTCCGCCATGCCTGCCGCGCCGAGGCCGCTGCACTCGCTCCAGATCAGCCTCGGCAGCTAGCGCAGTGGCTGCCATCGAGGTCAGGGACCTCCGCAAGTCCTACGGGCCGCGGGAGGTGCTCCATGCGATCGACTTCGACGTTGAGCAGGGCGAGGTGTTCGCCCTCCTCGGGCCGAACGGCGCCGGCAAGACGACGACGGTGGAGATCCTCGAGGGCTACCGCCGCCGCGACGGAGGCGCCGTGCGGGTGCTGGGGGAGGATCCGGGCGTGGCCGGACGCGGCTTCCGCAGCCGCGTCGGGATCGTGCTCCAGTCGTCGGCGATCTACCCGCACCTGTCCGTGGAGGAGATCGTCGCGCTCTTCGCCGGCTACTACCCCTCTCCGCGCGGCGTCCCGGAGGTGATCGAGCTCGTCGGCCTCGCGGAGCGGC
Source organism: uncultured Gaiellales bacterium (assembly GCA_964498265.1). Lineage (GTDB taxonomy): Bacteria > Actinomycetota > Thermoleophilia > Gaiellales > Gaiellaceae > CAZCIJ01. The sequence goes on from CAZCIJ010000182.1 coordinate 3,517, forward strand.
GTTCGGCGCGCGTGCGGACGCTCTCGGGCGGTCAGCTGCGACGGCTCGATCTTGCGCTCGCGCTCGTCGGCGACCCCGAGCTCGTGTTCCTCGACGAGCCCACGACGGGGTTCGACCCGGCCGCCCGCCGGCAGGCCTGGGCGACGATTCGCGGGCTGAAGGAGCTCGGCAAGACGATCCTGCTCACGACGCACTACCTCGAGGAGGCGCAGCGCCTCGCCGACCGCCTCGCGATCCTGCGCGACGGGCGCATCGTGGCCACCGGCACGCCGCAGGAGCTGCTGTCGACGAACGGCCGGGTCGAGATCCGCTTCGTCCGGCGCGGTGAGGCGACCACGCTCCTCACCGACGATCCGACGCGGACGCTGCACGAGCTCACGTCGGCCGCGCTCGCCGGCGGGTACGAGCTCGAGGAGCTCGAGGTGCGGCGGCCGACGCTCGAGGACGTCTACCTCGACCTCACGAGCGAGGAGGCATGAGGCTCCTCCTGCACGAGCTTCGAAACCAGCAGCGCCTGTTCTGGCGCAGTCGCGAGTCGGCGTTCTTCACGTTCCTCCTCCCGATCATCCTGCTCGTCGTTCTCGGCTCCGTCTACGGCGACGAGGAGATCGACGGCGAGCCGGCCGCCCCGTACCTCGTGGCCGGGCTGATCGGCTTCGGCGTCGTCGCGACGAGCTTCGCGGGGCTGGCGATCAACCTCGTCATCCGGCGCGAGTCGGGGGTCCTCAAGCGCGTGCGCGGGACGCCGCTTCCCGCATCCACGTACCTGGGGGCAGTCGTCCTCTCCGAGCTGATCGTGATCGCGATCCAGGTCGTCGTGCAGATCCTCATCGGCCGCTACGTGCTCGACGCCGGTCTGCCGCGCTCCCCCGGCGGGCTCGCCGTGGCGCTGCTGCTCGGGGCCGTCGCGTTCGCCGCGCTCGGGCTCGCGGTCACCGGGCTCGTCCGCAGCGCGGAGGGGTCGTCGGCGGTCGTCAACGCCATCTACCTGCCAATGGTGTTCATCTCGGGCACGTTCTTCTCCGTCTCGGCGCTGCCGGGGTTCCTCGAGGCCATCGCCGACGTGCTGCCCTTGACCTACCTGCTCGAGCTCCTGCGGTCGCTGATCATCGGCGGCGAATCGCTCGGCTCCTCGCTCACGGCGATCGGCGTCGTCGCTCTCTGGGGCGCGATCGGCGTCGCCGCCGCGCTGCGCACGTTCCGGTGGGAGCCGCGCGAGGCCTGACGAGTCTCGAGGCGCTCTGAGACAATCTCCGGCATGACACGTCTCGCCGCCATCACGCTCGCGCTCGCCCTTGCCGCCACGCTTGCCACCCCCGCGGGCGCGGCCATCGGACCGGGCAACCAGAGGAAGGCGATCCAGGCCGGCGCTCTGAAGCTGCTGCCGAGGGCCGATCGCAAGAAGGTCGTCGTCCAGAGCATCAAGGTGTCCACCGTCAGCCGCTCGTGGGCGATCGCGAGCGTGAACGCCAAGCCGGCGTTCGAGGCGACGTTCCAGTCGTTCGTGGTCGTGCTCCTCAAGGTGCCGCGCATCAACAACTCGACGTACTGGGTCGTCGCCGACTTCGGCGGCGCCTTCGTCGGCTGCGGCGTGGCGCCGCTCGCCGTGCTGCGCGACCTGTACCGAGCCAGGAGGCCCTGCGCGGGCGCGTCCTGAGCGAGCGCTGGCGTGGGCCGATGCGACCGCACCGCGTCCCTGCAACGATTGTCCCTGCCGTGCCTGCTCCGCCCTCCGACGACCGCGGCCAGGTCTTCGACCGTGTCCGCGAGCTCTGCTTCGCGCTCCCCGAGGTGTCGGAGCGGCCGAGCCACGGCGCCCCGACGTTCTTCGTCAGAGGCAAGCGCACGTTCGTCATGTACATGGACGACCACCACGGCGACGGACGTCTCGCGCTCTGGTGCGCGGCTCCGCCAGGGATGCAGAGCATGCTCGTCGGAGCCGATCCCGAGCGCTTCTTCGTCCCGCCGTACGTCGGCCATCGCGGCTGGCTGGGCGTGCGCCTCGATCGAGGCGTCGACTGGGACGAGATCGCCGGCATCGTCGAGGACGCGTACCTGACGGTCGCCCCGAAGCGCCTCGTCGACGCGCTGCTCGCGCAGCAGGAGGCTCCGGGCGGGTAGCGCTCCGACCTCAGAGCACCGCTTCGAGGAACCTGCGCGTCTCGAGCCGCTGCGGGTTGTTGATGACCTGCGCCGGAGGGCCCTCCTCGGCGATGACGCCGTCGTGGACGAAAGCCATTCGCGTCGCGACCTCGCGCGCGAAGCCCATCTCGTGCGTGACCACGATCATCGTCATGCCGAGGTCGGTGGAGAGGCCCTTCATGAGGCCAGGACCTCGCCGATGAGCTCCGGGTCGAGCGCCGAGGTCGGCTCGTCGAGGAGCATCACGCGCGGGTTCATGGCGAGCGCGCGAGCGATCGCCACGCGTTGCTTCTCCCCTCCCGAGAGCTGGATCGGGTAGAGGGCGGCGCGATCCTCGAGCCCCACCCTCTTCAGGAGCTCGTGCGCCGCGGCGGACGCCTCCGCGCGGAGCCGGCCCAGCACGGTGACAGGACCCTCCGTGACGTTCTCGAGCGCGGTCATGTACGGGAAGAGGTTGAAGTCCTGGAAGACCATGCCCGGGCGGACGCGCAGCCGCCGGATGCGGTCGCGCTTGGCCCTCGTTCGGAAGCCGCCCTCGACGCGGATGCCGTCGACCTCGATCGCTCCGCTCGTCAGCTCCTCGAGGAAGTTGATGCAGCGCAGCAGCGTGCTCTTGCCCGACCCGGAGCGGCCGAAGACGACGACGACCTCGCCCTCGTCGACCTCCATGTCGATTCCCTTCGTGGTCGGCGCAGGGGCGGGCCCGTGGCCTCCGGCCCGTCCTCTGCGATGCTGCCGTGTCTCTCCAACGTTTGTGACGTTCTCCACATGCGCTGGTCAGTGGATCGGCTGCGGATCTTGTGAGGAAGAGGGCAGGCCTACTCCTCGAGGGCCGGTCGGAAAAGGGCGGCGGCGGGCGGAGGAGCGTCCCGCCGGCCCCATGCGGCCGAGAGCGGGCGGCGAAGCTGGTATACGTGCGTCGTCCGTACGCACCTCGCGCGAACGCCGCAGCCGACGCGCGCGGCCGGCGCCCTCGGAGGAGCTCCACGTGCAACTCGGCATCTACACGTTCGCGGAACTGACGCCTGACCCTCAGAGCGGTGAGGTCGTGAGCCCGCAGCAGCGGCTGCGCGACCTCATCGAGGAGATCGGCGG
>CAZCIJ010000183.1:0-6752 GCA_964498265.1 uncultured Gaiellales bacterium
AGAACGAGGGGCTGCGGAGGTTCAAGAGCGCGTTCGGCAGCACCGAGCTCCCCCTTGTCGTCTCGACCTTCTCGGACGAGCCCCCGAGCCCAGACGGGGGACGAGCCGCCAGGGCGCTGGCTCCCGTCATCCGGAGCGCACCGCCCGCCGTCTGTCGTGCGCTCGGGGAGATGCTCTACCGGTATGCGGCCTGACCGGCGCGACCCGGCTTCGCGAACAGGATCGCCCCTTCCGACGCGGCGGGACCCTCGATGCGCCACGCCCCGTTCCCGTCCACGAGGTGTGACGCCGACCGTCGGCGCCACCAGGCGCTCACCTCACGCGGAAGCGCGCGCCAGACGCCGCTGTCGTCCGCGAACCGCGCCAGGAACGCGGCGTACGCGCGGACGAGCAGCCCGTCGAGCTGGTAGTCGGGATGCGTGATCAGTAGGGCCATGCCGCCCTGGCTGCGAAGGAACTCAGCCTTCTCGACCCACGAGCGCTCGTCACGAGCGTTGAGGATCACGAACAGCGTGTGATCCTGTGGAAGGGTTATCGGCAGCTCCACCGTGTCCCGGTTGAAGAACGGGAGCCAGGTACAGCATCCACCTGACTGCGGCTCGTACGGGTCCGTGTCGGGGTACGACGAGTCGTAGTCGAAGCCGAGCAACGGCATCAGCTCGAAGCGGCGCTGCGTCGCAGGGGATCGGAAGCCGACTGCGCTCCAGCGCTTCGCGAACGCTCGAATCTCAGACAGGCGCTCCTGCAACGTCTCGAGCGACTCCAGATCCCGGCCGTCGTGGTGGAGTCCGTGAACACCTACCTCGAATCCTGACCCTTGGAGCTCGCGCACCGTGTCGTCGGCGACCTCGTACCTGCGCGGAACGAAGTTCCACGACGACCGGAAGCCGGCTGCCACCTCCAGCTCGCGCAACGTTCCGAGCAGCTCGTACCCCGCCTTGGTCTCGACGTCGTGCGTGAGGACAAGTGCCCAATCGTGCCCGTTGGGCCACGGCCCGATCCACGGGACGGGCTCGCGCGCGACCTCTGCCGTCAGCGCGAAGAGGCGCTCGTAGAGATCGTGAAGGCAGGTCTCGATCGGCCACCCGGGGAAGGACGCCCGAGCCTGGAGCCGGCTGAAAGCCCGTCGGAGGTGAATGAGCACGCTTCGCGGAAAGGCGCGGCGAGCGCGATAGTAGGTCCACCTGGCGGCCTCGAGCAGGCGTGCGGCGGCAGCCGAGCGTTCGTAGTCCAGGTACGCCTCGCTCCAGAGGCTCCGAATCGCCTCCGCCGGGTCGAAGGGCAGGAACACGCTCCCGTCGCGCTCGCGCCAGAGGGAGGAGATCGCCGTTCCCCTGCGATCCGTGATGGGGGTAGCCCGGCTCCACTCGCCGCCGGCGGCGGACAGGAGCGGAACCACCGTCTCGTCCCTCAGCACGCGACTCGGTAGGACGGCCGATCCGAGCGAGTAACGACCGACGGCCGCGCCTTCGCTCAACCGGGACTCGGGGTCGGGCCAGACGAGCTTGCCACCACCCGGGGCGCGCGCCGACGCGATGCCGGCCGGCCACACCCGGTCGTCGAGTCCCTCCCGCTCAGCGACGCGATGCGGGATGCGGAAGTAGTCGAAGAACAGGAAGGGCCGCGAGCAGACGAACACGGGGCGCACACGTTATCGGCATGCCCACCGCGATTGCCCGACTGGCCAGAGCCCCGCACTCCCTAGCCAAAGGGCTAGATGAGCCTAGTCGAGTCCCACGGGAGAGTCTACTCTTCCGGCCGTTTCCGGCCCGGAGGGGCCTCACTACTGTCGGATCAGTGGCCACAGATTCGTGTTCGCTCACCATTGCGCACGTCGTCGGCGCCAGGCCCAACTTCGTGAAGACGGCCCCGGTCATCCGGGAGCTGCGCATCGCGGCGCCCGAGCTCCAGCAGATCGTCATCCACACGGGCCAGCACTACGACCGGGAGCTCTCGGATCTCTTCTTCCATGACCTCGACATGCCGGAGCCGACGCACATGCTCGGCGTCGGCTCCGACAGCCACGGTGCCCAGACCGCGCGCGCCCTCGAGCGGATCGAGGCTGCGCTGCTCGAAACCGGCCCCCATGCGGTGCTCGTGCCCGGGGACGTCAACAGCACGCTGGCGGGCGCTCTCGCCGCGGTGAAGCTCGGGATCCCCGTCGCCCATCTCGAGGCCGGTCTACGCAGCTTCGACCGCTCGATGCCAGAGGAAGTGAACCGCATCCTCGTGGATCAGATCTCCAACTGGTGCTTCATTCACAGCCCGGAGGCTGCGGCGCACCTCCAGCGCGAGGGCGTGGGTGACGACCGGATTCACTTCGTCGGCAACACGATGATCGACAGCCTCGTGCGGATGGAGGCGAGCTACCGCGATTCGGACGTGCTCGAGCGCCTCGGCCTGGTGGAGCGAGGGTACTTGCTCGTCACGCTCCACCGGCCGAAGCTCGTCGACGGTCAGCTCTTCGAGCTGGTGGTCGCAGCGCTCGCCCTCATCAGCCACGACCTGCCGGTGGTCTTTCCGATGCATCCGCGCGCCCGCGCCCGTCTCTCGCCCGACCACGAGCGCCCTCCCTCGCTCCATCTCGTCGACCCGCTCGGCTACGTCGACTTCCTGGCCCTCGAGGCCGGGGCGCGGGGGGTCGTGACGGACTCCGGCGGCGTCCAGGAAGAGACCTCCTACCTCGGCGTGCCGTGCTTCACCTTGCGGGACAACACCGAGCGTCCGATCACCATCAGCGACGGTACGAACCGGCTGCTGGGCCTCCGGCCCGACGCGCTCGAGCTGGTGCCGCGTCTCCTCAACGAGACGAGCGTCGCCCCCCCGCCGCCCTTCGGGTGGGACGGAAGAGCCGCGAGCCGCGTCGCCCGCGTGCTGCTCAACGATCTCGCGGGCGGCACCGAGCCTGCAGTCGACGTTGCGGAGATGGCTGCGAGGCGGTGAGCGCTCTCGTCGACAGCTGCGTCTCGTTCCTCAGGCTCGCGTTTCGCGAGGAGGACGCGCTCTTCTCGTACTCGACACGACTCGACGGCGGTCGCATCCTGAACGACTTCGATCATCCGGGTGCGCTGCGGTACACGATCAACACGTACCTCGGCCTCACAGCCGTGGCGCGTCAGGGAGTCGATGTCTGGGCGGGCGGCGTCGAGTCGAGCCTCGAGCGCTTCCTGGGCCGCTACTCGTGCGCGATCGAGCGTCCTGCCGATCTTGGACTCCTCACGCTTCTGCTCGCCGAGCGGGAGATGGGAGTCGACCGCGTCGCAGCTGAGCTCGAGCGTGTCCGCTCGGCCGTGCGCGAGCGAGGCCCACGCGGGTTGCACATGCAGGATCTGGGCTGGATGCTCTGGGGCGCGACGGCGGCCGCGCGCTACGACGTTCCGCGCGCGGACGATCTCGCGCACTCCCTGTCCGCCCTCATCGCCCGCCGCTTCGTGCATCTGCGCTCCGGCCTACCGCGCCACAGCCTCGCCGCTCATCGTCGGCACGTGGTCTCGTTCGGCAGCCTCGTGTACTTCCTGCGAGCGATGTTCGAGTACGCGTCAGCCTTCGGCGACGCGGATGCGCGAGAAGCCTTCCGTGCCGGGGCGGCACAGGCCATCGCGATCCAGGGAGGACGAGGCCAATGGCCATGGATGATCGATGTGCGCTCGGGACGACCTGTCGACCGTTTCCCGGTCTTCAGCGTTCACCAGGACAGCATGGCCATGCTGTTCCTCCACCCCGCGCTCGAGGACGGGCTACCGCTTGCCGCCCAGGCCATCGAGCGCAGCGTCGCGTGGATCTTCGGTGACAACGAGCTCGCGACGTCGATGGTCGCACGGGAGCCGTTCCTTATCTACCGCGCCATCGAGCGGGACGAGAGCATGCCCCGCGCACGCCGTTACCTGCGCTCGATCGTCGTGCCGAGGACGCTCGCAGCGCCGCGGGCCATGCTTCGCATCAACCGCGAGTGCCGCTCGTACCACATCGGATGGATCCTCTATGCGTGGGCGGGCCGCGAGGAGAGCTCGGCTTGGGCGCCGCTCGGCGCCCAAGCCGTCGTGTGAATGGGCGGTAGCATTCAGCCACATGCCGCTCAGGGGCTGACCTGGGCGATCGTCAGTCCTGTACGGAACGAGCGAGAGAACGTGCTCCGCATGGCGGACCGGCTCCGTCGGCAGACGGTTCGTCCCACGCGCTGGGTGCTAGTGGACAACGGCTCGACCGACGGAACCCAGCGCATCGGGCGCGAGCTCGCGGGTCACGAAGAGTGGATCTCGCTTCTCGAGATCGGGGCAGACGCCGCCGGCCTGCGCGGCCGCGGCGCGCCGATCGTTCGAGCCTTCCACCGAGGTCTCGGCGAGCTTCCGCCGCATCTCTTCGCCGTCGCGAAGCTCGACGTCGACGTGTCCTTCTATCCGGACTACTTCGAACGCCTGCTGCGGGCGCTCGTCGCCGACGAGTCCCTCGGGATCGTATGCGGCACGCGGTACGAGTTCGACGGCGGGGCCTGGACGCCGCTGTTCGGAACGGGGCCGAGCGTCTCGGGCGCCGCGCGCATGTACCGCTGGAGCTGCTTGCGAGAGATCCTCCCCCTCGAGGAGAGGATGGGCTGGGACGGAATCGACCTCATCAAGGCGAACCTGCATGGGCGGCGAACCCTCGCTCTCGCCGACGTGCCGTTCTTCCACCACCGGGAGGAGGCGTCCCGCGAGCCGTCCCGCTGGCAAGCCTGGGCGGCACAGGGAGACGCCTCCTACTACATGGGATACCGGCCCTCCTACCAAGTCATGCGCACGCTGTACTGGCTCGCGCGGGAGCCGGCATCCCTGGGGATGCTCTGGAGCTACGCTCTCGGGTTCCTCCGCGGCGACCCGCGCTGCCCGGATGCGGAGGTCCGTGCCCACGTACGCCGCGAGCAGCGCTTGCGCTCACTTCGGACTCGTGCACGCGAGCGCAGCGGGCGCACGCCTGACAGGGCGGCGGCTGCGACCGCCGTCGCGCCTCCGCAGGAGGTGTGAGGGGCCGTGGACGCTCGCGACGCAGCCGCCCCTCGGGCCATCGACGTCGTCGTGGTCTCCTACAACAGCCGAGACCACCTGCGGGAGTGCGTCGCAGAGCTCGCGGCCGCGCCTTCGGTGCGGGTCATCGTCGTCGACAACGCTTCGTCGGACGGCAGCCTGGCCACCGTCGCGGATCTCGACGTGGAGACGATCCGGCTCGCCGAGAACCGCGGCTTCGGTCACGGCTGCAACGTCGGCTGGCGCGCGGGCCACGCTCCTGCGGTCCTCTTCCTCAACCCCGACGCACGTCTCGACGCACGCAGCCTGCGTGTGCTCGATTCGGTTCTCCAGGAGCGCGAGCGAGTCGGGGCCGTGGGTCCGAACGTCTTCGCCGGAGACGGCGCCCTCGCGTGCTCCCGGCGATACTTCCCGCGGCTGCGCTCGACGTACGCTCGCGCCTTCTTCTTGCATCGTGTCTTCCCCAGCTGCTGGTGGGTCGACGAGGTCGTACGCGACCCGCGGGAGTACGACCGCGCGGCGCCGGCGGAGTGGCTTAGCGGCTCGTGCTTGCTCGTACGACGGAGCGTTCTCGAGAGCCTGGGAGGATTCGACGAGTGCTTCTTCCTCTACTGCGAGGACATGGATCTCTCGGCGAGGATCTGGCAGCTCGGGCACGAGGTCTGGTTCGAGCCCTCGGCGATCGCCATGCACGCTGGCGGCGCCTCTGCGTCCCGGTCGAGCCTCTTGCCGGTGCTCGCGGCGAGCCGCGCGCGCTACGCGGAGAAGCACGACCGGCGCCTCGTCGCCAGTGCGCAGAAGCTGGGGATCGGCCTGGATGCGCTGACGCACATGATCGTCGCACGCGGCGGCTGGCGTGTCCGCGCAGGCCATGCGAGATCGATCGCCGCCCTCGTTGGAGCGCCTCCGCGCACTGCCGGGTAGCTGACTGTGTGCGGCATCTGCGGTGTGGTGCAGATTCGGGGCGAGCCCTTCGAGCCGCTGCCCCGCGACCGGCTCGACGCGATGACGGACGTCATGACGCACCGCGGCCCGGATGATCGCGGGACGTACGTCGCTCCGGGCATCGCTCTCGGCGTCAGGCGGTTGAGCATCGTCGACGTCGCCGGGGGGCACCAGCCCGTCACGAACGAGCAGGAGACTGTCTGGGCCGTGCAGAACGGTGAGCTCTACAACCATCTGGAGCTCCGTCGCCGGCTCGTCCCCGATGGGCACAGCTTCCGTAGCCGCTGTGACACGGAGGTCATCCCGCACCTCTACGAGCACGTCGGCGACGCCTTCCCGGAGCATCTCCGCGGGATGTTTGGCATCGCGCTCTGGGACAGCGTGTGCCGCCGAGCCGTGCTCACGCGCGACCGGCTAGGGGTGAAGCCCCTCTACTACAGCGTCCAGGACGAGGTCGTGGCCTTCGGCTCGGAGCTCAAGAGCGTGCTGGCGAGCGGGATCGTCCCCATCGAGCTCGACTACGAGGCCATCGACGCCTACCTGACGCTGGGATTCTTCCCGGGCCCGAGCACGCCGCTCGCAGGAGTCTCGAAGCTGCCGCCTGGCCAGCGGCTCGTCGTCGAGCGCGGACGCGTCACGAGCGAGCCGTACTGGTCGTATCCCGTGCCCGGGTCGGACGGTCCCGCGGCGGGCGCCGAGGAGTACGCTGAACACCTGCTCGACGAGCTGCGCGAGGCCGTCCGGCTCAGACTCATGAGCGACGTGCCGCTCGGAGCGATGCTGAGCGGCGGGCTCGACTCGAGCGTG
>CAZCIJ010000184.1:0-6746 GCA_964498265.1 uncultured Gaiellales bacterium
GAGTTCGCACGTCCGCTTCGGCGAGGACGTGGCCATCCTGGCCGGTGACGCGCTGCTCGCCGAGGCCTTCCGCCTCGCGCTCCGCTACCCGTCGCCGGACGTCGCCCGCGAGCTCGCCTCCGCGACCCTCGGCATGATCGGCGGCCAGTACCTCGACGTCACCATCGACGGCGGCCTCGACCCGGACGGCCTGAGGCGGCTCCACGCCCTCAAGACCGGCAGGCTGCTTCGCGCCGGGGTGACGACGGCGACCGCGGTCGCGGGTCTCGGCCGGGCGGAGCGCGAGGCGTGGCTGGCCTTCGGCGACGAGCTCGGCGTCCTCTTCCAGATCGTCGACGACGTCCTCGACGCCACCGGAACCGCCGAGGAGCTCGGCAAGACGCCGGGGAAGGACGAGGCGGCCGGAAAGGTCACGTACGTGTCGCTCTACGGGCTGCCGCGCGCCCGGGAGATCGCCGACGAGGTGCGCGCACGCGTCGAGGCGCGTCTCGCGGAGCTGCCCGGCGAGACGTCTGCGCTCCGCGACCTCGTCGCGACCATCCGCGATCGCCGGGGCTAGGGGGACCTGCGCGAGCGGTCAGGCGGCGCGCCGGCCGTTCCCGCCGCGTCGAGCGCACGATCCGTCGCTCGACGCGAGCGAGGCGGCTTGCACGAAGAGCGGAACGGCCGCCTCGCCGACAGTCGCTCCCGCAGAGCAGAGCGTCGTGCTCCCGCGGACTGCCTCGATGCGGGTCTGCGAGCCCCGGTCGATGCGCACGGCCCAGCCCGTGCGCGCGAGGAGCTCGAGGAGACGGTAGGCGACGACGGGCCGAGCCTCGACCTCCTCCCGGAGGAGCATCTCGAGCGAGCCCCCGTCATGTGCGCGTTGCATCGTGAGAACGCTCTGTTTCGACCTCCGTGGTCGCTGACCTTCAACGGCGTGCCGGCACCGTCCGGGCGGGCCACTCGTCGTCGCCCGGAGGGGTGGGTACCCTTTCCGGCAATGAAGAAGAGACTGGACGTGCTCCTCGTCGAGCGCGGGCTCGCCCCATCGCGGTCGCAGGCCGCGGCTCTCGTCCTCGCGGGCCGAGTCCGAGGGTTCGAGAAGGCAGGCACCATGCTCGACGACGATGCGAGCCTCGAGCTCGAGGCGCCACCCCGGTTCGTCTCGCGCGGAGGCGAGAAGCTCGCGCACGTCCTCGAGGAGCTCGAGCTCGACGTGACCGGCGAGGACTGTCTCGACGTCGGCGCGTCGACGGGCGGCTTCACGGACTGCCTGCTCCAGGCCGGGGCGGCCCGCGTCTGCGCCCTCGACGTCGGCCGCGGCCAGCTCCACGAGCGGCTGCGGAGCGACCCGCGCGTGACGCTGCTCGAGCAGGTGAACGCGCGGACGCTCGACTGCGCCGCGCTTCCGTTCCGCCCGAGCTTCGTCACCTGCGACGTCTCGTTCATCAGCCTGCGGCTCGTCCTGCCCGCCGTCCTCCGCTGCGCCGTCCCGGGGTGGCGCGCGCTCGCGCTCGTCAAGCCGCAGTTCGAGGCCAGGCGTGCAGACGTCAAAGGAGGAGTCGTGCGAGATCCGGCCGTCCACCGTCAGGTGCTGGACGGTCTCCGGGCGGAGGCTCCCGCCTGGGGCGCCGAGGTGGTGGGCGAATGCGACTCGGGGCTCCCTGGACCGAAGGGAAACCGTGAATTCTTCCTCGCGCTCCGCGATCGATCCGAGGGCCGGCGCGCCTAGGAGGACCCGCCGGGCGGCCGTCGTCACGCACGGGCGCCCCGAGACGATCGGCGACGCGCTCGGGCGTCTGCGGACCTGCGCCTCCAGCCTGGGCGTCGAGCTCGTCGAGACCGAGCCGGCCCGCGACGGCGCCCCGACCTGCGATCTCGCCGTCGCTCTCGGCGGAGACGGGACGATGCTGCGCGCCCTTCACCGCTTCCTCGGGACGGGCGTGCCGGTGCTGGGGGTGAACTTCGGGCGGATCGGCTTCCTCACGAGCATCGCGGGCCACGACCTCGAGACCGGGCTCGCGCGAGCGTTCGGCGGCGACTACAAGGTCGTCGAGCTCGCCACCATCCAGGCGGAGATCGAAAGGCAGCGACACGCGGCGGTGAACGACGTCGTCGCCACGAGCTCCGTCCCGGGCCGGATGATCGAGCTCGCCACGGCGATCGGGAACGAGCGGCTGGGGATCACGGCCTGCGACGGCCTCATCTGCTCGACGCCGTCCGGATCGACCGCCTACAACCTCTCCAACGGGGGGCCGGTGATCATGCGCGGGCTCGACGCGATGGCCGTCACCTACGTGGCGCCGCACTCCTTGCACACGCGGCCGCTCGTCGTTCCGCCCGGCCTCGGCCTGACCGTCTGGAACGAGACCCCCGCCCTGTCGGTCGCGGTGCTCGTGGACGGTCAGCGCGTGGGGGAGCTGGACCCCGGCGAGCCCCTCGCCATCGAGGTCGGACGCGAGAAGGCGCTGCTCGCGCTGCTGCCGGAGGTCACCTTCTTCAGCCGCTACCGGGAAGCCTTCCTGGAGGCGCACGACTGATGTCCGTGCGAAGGCTGCGCATCGACAACCTCGTCCTCATCCGGGAGGCCGAGCTCGAGCTCGCCCCTGGGCTCAACGTCGTCACCGGCGAGACGGGCGCCGGCAAGACGATCCTCGCGCAGGCCGTGGGGCTGCTCCTCGGCGCACGCGGCGATGCGGCGCTGGTCGGGCCCGGGGCGTCCGAGGCCTACGTGGAGGCGGAGCTGGACCTTCCCGAGGGCGTCCTCGACGACGAGGGGCTCGAGGCGCTGGCCGAGCTCCGGCCCGCGGACGAGCCGGACGTCGTCGTCGCGCGGCGAGTCGGCGCCGACGGCCGGGGCCGCGCGTACGCGTGGGGACGCGCCGCGACGCGAGAGGCGGTCGGCGCCCTGGTCGAACGGCTGATCGCCATGTCCGGGCAGTTCGAGCAACGCCGGCTCGCCCGGCCCTCCCATCAGCTCGATCTGCTCGACGCCTTCGCCGGAGAGCAGCAGCTGGCCCGCCGCCGTGAGACGCGCCTGGCCTGGCGCGAGCTCCAGGCCGCCAGGCGTGACCGCGACGAGCTGGCGCGGCAGGCGGGGGATCGCTCGGCCCGCATCGCCGAGCTCGAGCTTCTCGCGGCTTCGGCCGACGGGCTCGCGCCGGGGAGCGAGGACGAGCTGCGCGCGCGGCGTGACCGCCTCCGGAACGCGGCTGCGCTCGCCGAGGCGGCCATGGCCGCGGCCGAGGCGCTCGCACCGGAGGTCGGCGACTCGGAGGGTGCGGCCGATCTCGCTGCGCGGGCGCTGCAGGCGCTCGGGCCGGCGGCCGAGCTGGCTCCCGAGCTGGCCGGCGCGGCAGCCGAGGTGACGGACGCGGCTGAGCGGCTGCGCGAGGCGGCGTCGAGCCTGCGGGCCTTCCTCTCGGCGCTCGAGGCCGAGCCGGCGCAGCTCGAGGAGGTCGAGGAGCGCCTCGGCCGCATCGCCGACGCCAAGCGCCGTTTCGCGGCGCCCTCCCTGACGGAGCTCCTCGAGCGGTCGGCGGCGGCGCGGGAGGAGCTGGCGCTGCAGGCGGGCGGGGCGGACCCGCTCGCGGCGGCCGAGCGGACGGTCTCGGGGGCGGAGGAGCGCTACGGTCGCCTCGCCGCCGAGCTGCGACGAGCGCGTGTCTCCGCGGTCGACGCGTTCGTCGCCAGCGCCCGCGAGGAGCTCGCGAGGCTGGGCCTCGGCGACGGCGAGTTGCGGGTCGAGTTCGCCGAGCGCGCGGACGGGGCCGCCGGGGCGGACGAGGTGTCGTTCCTCGTGAGGCCGAATCCCGGGCTTCCGTTCGCTCCGGTCGCTACGACCGCCTCAGGCGGCGAGCTTTCGCGGATCGCCCTCGCTCTGCGCACCGTGGCCCACGCCGCCGGAGGCGAGCCGACGATCGTCTTCGACGAGATCGACGCCGGCATCGGCGGGCGGACGGCGCACGCCGTCGCGGAGGCGCTCAGGCGGCTCGGCGAGAGGACGCAGGTGCTCGCGATCACGCACCTGCCGCAGATTGCGACCGTCGCCGAGCGCCACTTCCGCGTCGAGAAGGTGCCCGGCGACCCGACGCACACGCGGATCGAGATGCTCTCGGAGGACGAGCGGAGGGAGGAGCTCGAGCGCATGCTCGGCGGAAGGCAGTTCGTCCGGACCGTCTCGCGCCTCTGAGGAACGGAGCCCTCGTGTCTGATGCTCCTCTCGGCGACCGCAGCTCCTCCAGGAGGGAGGAAGGCGGCGCGGGAACGCTGACCTCGGTCGAGCTCAGGGGCAAGGCCAGACTCGACAGGCGGACGAAGCGGCTCGTGCGGCGACTCGGACCGGGCGACATCGCCATCATCGACCACGCGGAGCTCGATCGCGTCTCGGCCGAGGAGCTCCTGGAGTCGGGCGTGCGCGTCGTCGTCAACGTCTCGCCGTCGTTCTCCGGCCGCTTTCCCAATCCCGGCCCGCTCGAGCTCGTTCGCGGCGGCGTCCGGCTGCTCGACGCGCCCGGCGCGCCGTTGTTCGAGCAGGTCCGCGAAGGCGACGAGCTCGCCGTGCGCGGATCGAGCGTCTTCCGCAACCAGACGAAGCTGGCGACCGGGCGGGAGCTCTCCCGGCAGGAGCTCGAGGAGACGCTCGCGGAGCAGCAGAGCCGAGTGACGGACGCGCTCGAGTCCTTCGCCGGCAACACGATGCGCTACCTCCGCCAGGAGGGGAAGCTGCTCACGGAGGGCATCCAGCTCCCCCAGCTCAGGACGCGCTTTCGCGATCGCCACGCGCTCGTCGTCGCACGCGGGCCGGGCTTCAAGAAGGACCTCCAGATCGTCCGGCACTACATCCGCGAGTTCAAGCCCGTGCTCGTCGCGGTCGACGGCGGGGCCGACGCCCTCAGGGCGGCAGGCTACCGCCCGGACGTGATCGTCGGCGACATGGACTCGATCTCCGACGAGGCGCTGAGGTGCGGAGCCGAGATCGTCGTCCACGCGTACGAGGACGGCGTCTGCCCGGGGAGGGCCAGGGTCGACGGTCTCGGGCTCCCGTCGGTCGCCGTCGCCGCGCCCGGCATCAGCGAGGACCTCGCCATGCTGCTCGCCTACGAGAAGGGGGCAGACCTCATCGTCGCCGTGGGCACTCACTTCAACCTCATCGAGCTCCTCGAGCGGAACCGCGACGGGATGTCCTCGACCTTCCTCACGCGCCTGAAGGTGGGCGAGATCCTCGTCGACGCGCGCGGCGTCTCGCGGCTCTTCCGCCAGCGGGTCGGCGTCTGGCCGCTCGTCGCGTTCGCTCTGGCCACGGCGGCCGTCGTCGCCGCCGCGATCGCGGGCTCTCCGGGGCTGCGCGAACTCATCTCGGCGCTCGTGGACCGCGTTCGCTCCGTGCTCGGCCTCGAATGAGTCTCAACAGACGAGAGGCGACATCGGACCTCGGTTGCGAGCCGCCGGATCCGCTTCGTCCGAGGAACCCGGGGCGCTCGCAAAGGGGGGGTCCGTAGGGGAGCCAGGGGTTCCCCTACGCTGAGGCTCGTGCTCGACCTGCGGTATCACGTCGCGTCTCTCGCCGCCGTCTTCATCGCGCTCGCGGTCGGCATCGTCATCGGCGTCGCGATCGCCTCCGGGGGCGGCGTGGAGGGCGCGACGAAGGACATCCTCGAGGGCCAGAACCAGCGTCTGGAGCAGCAGCTCGACGCTGCCCAGCATGAGATCCAGAGCGTCCAGGATCGCAGCCGGGCGGTGACTGCGCTCATGGAGAGCGTCTATCCGTCGCTGATCGCCGAGCGGCTGTCCGCGCGCAGGATCGCGCTGCTCTGCCTCGGCCCGGTCGACGGCTGCCCGCAGCCCGAGGTGGAGGAGACGCTGACCGACGCGGGCGGGGAGCTCGTGCGCGTGACCGCGCTTGAGCTTCCAGCGGACCCGGACGCGCTCATCTCGCTCGCCGAGGGGCATCCGGCGCTCGCGGGGCTCGGCCCCGACGACGCCCTGGACGGGCTCGCCACGGGGCTCGGGCGCGAGTTCGCCGACGGCGGCGCGACCGCCCTGTGGGAGGCGGTGGACGAGCTCATCGTCGAGCAGACCAGCGGGTCCTCGGTCACCCGGGCCGACGGGGTCGTCGTCGCGCGCACCTGGCCGGGTGCCGCAGAGGACGCTTCGCCCGAGGAGCAACGGTCCGCGGCTGCGACCGAGCAGCTGGTCGCGGGCTTGCTCGCCGGTCTCGAGGAGGCCGGGGTGCCCGCCGTCGGCGTCGAGGCGCTCGCCAGCGAGCGCTCGAACGTGTCGTTCTTCCGAGGTCACGGGCTCTCGAGCGTCAACGACGTCGATACGCTCGCCGGCCACCTGGCGCTCGCGCTGCTCCTCGAGGGCGCTGCTCTCTCGGCTCCCGGCAGCTACGGGATCGGAGACGAGGTGGACGCCGTCGTTCCTCCGATCGACGTCTCCCCGACCGTGACCGTTGGCGGGTAGCAGCCCGTCCCCGGTCGCGGCGCTCGTCGCCGCGCGGGACGAGGAGGAGCGCATCGCCGCCACGGTCGCGGCGCTCCGCGGGCAGTTCCCGACGGCGGCCGTCGTCGTGGCCGACGACGGCTCCCGCGACGAGACGGCGGCGGCGGCGGCCGGGGCCGGGGCGACCGTCCTCCGCCGGCCGCGCCTCGGCAAGGGAGAGGCGCTCAACGCCGCGGAGTGCGCCGCGCCGCCCGGGCCGGTCGTCCTGTGTGACGCCGATCTCGTGGGCGACGTGCGCCCGCTCGCGGCCGCGGGCGCCG
>CAZCIJ010000185.1:0-6740 GCA_964498265.1 uncultured Gaiellales bacterium
CGAGGAGCTCCTGGTCGATCCCGGCGACGTGCAGGCGTACGTAGAGGGACAGTCGTGCGAGCTCACGCCGACGGAGTTCCGGTTGCTGTATACGCTCGCGCTCGAGCGCGGCCGCGTCGTCTCCCGCGAGGAGCTGCTCCAGCGCGTCTGGGGAAGGCGCCTCGGCCATCGCGACCGCACCGTCGACGTCTTCGTCAGGCGCCTGCGCGGCAAGATCGGCCGGCGAGCCCGCCGCGAGTTCATCCATACGCGCTACGGCGTCGGCTACAAGCTCGAGGCGCGCGCGAAGGCCGACCGCTCGGTGTAGGGGCCGGGGCGTGCCCGGCCCCTACGATTCCGGGTACCGGAGAAAGCTCTGACCGGCCGCCTGGCGGTTACCGCCTCGAGCCGGCCCGTTCACCAGTCGCAAGCCCACAGCGAGGACGGGCGCGGCGAAGATCGGCGCGAGTCCTCCTACTCCCTGCGAGGCTCTCTTCTCCACACGGCCCGTCGGCGGCCCCGCTCCGCGGGGCCGCCGACGTTCACGGCCACCCGTCCGGCACGATTCCTTCACGCAGGGCGATGCCCATGCGCTTCCCGGCGGCTCGTATGGTCGAGGCGACCGGCGACGAAGGAGGTTCTCGTGGCGATCGGCGGCAACTGGACGAGCCGGAAGGCAAGCCGGCGGGAGTTCCTCGGTCTGGGCGTCGGCTCCGCGGCCCTGCTGGCGCTGGGGCCGTCGGCGGCCCTGGCCGCGCGCGGGCGGTCCGGCGGAGGTAGCGGAGGGAGTCTCGCGGGGTTCGGCGACCTCGTGCCCGACCCGGCGGGCGTCGTCGACCTGCCGCCCGGCTTCTCGTACAAGGTGATCTCGCTCGAAGGGACGCCGATGTCGAACGGTGCGCCCGTTCCCGGCGACCACGACGGCATGGCGGCGTTCCGGGGTCGAGGAGGCTCGACCGTGCTCGTGCGCAACCACGAGCTCCGGCCGGGCCAGGGCCCCGAGGTTCCCCAGACCAATCCCTACGATCCGGCGACGCCCGGTGGCACGACCGGCGTGATCCTCGACCGCGACCTCAACGTCCGCGAGCAGTTCGTGACCTCTTCGGGGACGACGAACAACTGCGCCGGCGGCGGAACGCCCTGGGGTACCTGGATCACCTGTGAGGAAGACCGGACGACCGGCCACGGCTACTGCTTCGAGGTCGACCCGGACGACCCCGAGAACGATCTCTCCAAGACGCCGATCCGGGACATGGGCTTCTTCTCGCACGAGTCGCTCGACATCGATCCGCGCACCGGGATCGCCTACCTGACCGAGGACGACTTCCGCGGCCAGATCCCGGACGACCCCGCGGAGGAGAGCGACGGCGGCCCGGCGTTCCGCTCGAGCTTCCTGTACCGCTTTGTCCCGAACAACCGCCGGCGGAAGCCCGGCGCCCTGCTCGACGGCGGCAAGCTGCAAGCGCTCGCGATCGACGAGGCTCCGCGCAACGCCGACCTCTGGACGCAGGGTCAGCGCTTCGGCACGCGCTGGATCGACGTCGACCCGGAAGAGCCCCACGACGACGCGCTCGCCAGGGGCTGCGCTCGCTTCACCCGCCTCGAGGGCAGCTACTTCGCCGGCGGAGCGTTCTGGTTCGACGACACGGCCGGCGGGGAGGCAAGGCGCGGGCAGGTGTTCCGGCTCATCCCGAGCACCGGCCGCCGGGGCGACATCCTCGAACTCTTCCTCGAGTCGACGGACGAGAATCAGCTCGACAACCCGGACAACGTCAGGATCACTCCCTGGGGCGACGCGTGGCTCGCCGAAGACGGAGACGGGATCAACCGCGTGATGGGCATTACGCCCCGAGGGAAGGTGTACGAGTTCGCGCGCAACGACCTCGACTCGGAGTTCGCCGGGCCCGCCTTCGCGCCCGGCGGCAGGACGTTCTTCGTGAACCTCCAGAGCCCCGATCCCGACGGCCTCGGGATGACGCTCGTCATCGAGGGACGCTTTCCGCGAGGGCACATGGGCCGGCAGCGGACGATGGCCTTCGCCGAGCCGCCGCCCGAGCTCGGGCCGCGCGTCTCCGGCGAGCTCGACGAGGCCGCGCAGCGCTACGGTCTGACCACGCTCGAGGCCGCCGCGTACGAGCGCCTCGGCGTTCCTCTCACCTGACCCCGTCCCCCTTACCTGACCCCGTCCCCCTCCAGCCCGCGCAGGGGCCGGCATGCCCGGCTCCTACGGCTCCGCGGCGACGGCTCCTACCCCCACTCGGCGATCGCCGCGCCGACGAGCCCGACGACGACGACCACGAGCCACGGCGGCGCTCGCCAGAAGGCGAGGAGGCACAGCGCGCCGACGGCGAGCGCGAAGTCCGCCGTGTCGAAGATCGCGCTCGTCCAGACCGGGTCGTAGAGGGCCGCGAGCAGGAGGCCGACGACGGCCGCGTTGACGCCGAGCAGAGCCGACTGGAAGGCGACGCGCCGGCGCAGCATGCCCCAGAAGGGCAGCGTGCCGAAGACCAGGAGAAACGACGGGAGGAAGATCGCGACGGTCGCGAGCGCGGCGCCGCCGGCCCCTCCGGGGCCGATGGTCATGACGTACCCGAGGTACGCGGCGAACGTGAACAGGGGGCCGGGGACGGCCTGCGCCGCCCCGTAGCCGGCGACGAAGTCGCTCTGGCTGACCCAGCCCGGCCCGACGAACTCCGACTCGAGCAGCGGGAGCACGACGTGGCCCCCGCCGAAGACGAGCGAGCCCGCGCGGTAGAAGCCGTCGAGGAGGTCGATGGTCCCGCTGGCGGTCGTCGCGGACAGGATCGGAAGGAGCGCGAGGAGCACGCCGAAGGCGGCGAGCGACGCGAGCGCGACTCGCCGGCTCTCCGGGAACGAGTCGCCGTCGGTGGCCGGCCGCGCGCGGCCGCGCAGGACCAGCCATCCCAGCGCTCCGCCGGCCGCGATCGCGATCACCTGCGCCGCGGGCGTCGACCAGGCCAGGACGAGGATGGCCGCGGCCGCGGCGATGGCGAGGCGCTCGCGGTCCGGGGTGAGCATCCTCGCCATCTGCCAGACGGCGTAGGCGACCACGGCGACCGCGACGACCTTCAGGCCCTCGAGCCACTCCGGGTTGGAGATGCCCTCGACCCCCCAGGCGAAGAGCACGAGCAGGACGGCCGACGGAAGGGTGAATCCCAGCCACGCGAGCGCGCTCCCGGCGTAGCCCGCTCGCATCCAGCCGACGCCGATGCCGACCTGGCTCGACGCAGGCCCGGGAAGGAACTGGCACAGGGCGACCAGATCCGCGTAGCTGCGGTCCGTCAGCCAGCGCCTGCGGCCGACGTACTCCTCCCGGAAGTAGCCGAGGTGCGCGACCGGACCGCCGAACGACGTCAGACCCAGCCGCGACGCGGTGCCCAGCACCTCTCGCGCTCTCCCGATTCTCGTCACGCGGTCGCCGGTCGTCACGGCCAGCGCAGCAGCATCGCGTACGCTGAGGGCGACGTGCGCGAGATCACCAAGCGTTCACCAAAGGTTCACCAACACGCAACCCACGGGACGGCGCCCGTCGGGTGAAGATCCATTAGATGTCCAAAGTGCTCATCGTCGAGGACGACGAGGTGATCGCCCAGGGGATGGCGCGGCATCTGTCGTCGGCCGGGTTCGACCCGCTCTGGGTGGGAAAGGGCGAAGCCGGGCTCGCGCGGCTGCGGTTCGAGCGGCCGGACGTGTGCGTGCTGGACCTGATGCTGCCCGGCATCGACGGGTGGAAGCTGATCGAGACGGCACGGCAGGAGGGAATCGGGACGCCGATCGTGGTCGTGTCCGCGCGGGGGACGGAGCACGATCGCATCCATGCCCTCGAGATCGGGGCGGACGACTACCTCGTGAAGCCGTTCTCGATGAAGGAGCTCGTGGCGCGGGTGCGCGCCGCCGCACGGCGGGGAGTGCGGGCCCAGGAGGAGTCGCGCGGCGAGCCGGTGGAGATCGAGGAGCTCCTCGTCGATCCGCGCAACGTGCAGGCCTACGTGGACGGCCAGTCGTGCGAGCTGACGCCGACGGAGTTCCGGCTGCTGTACGCCCTCGCGCTCGAGCGCGGGAGGGTCGTGACGCGCGACGAGCTGCTGCAGAAGATCTGGGGTCGTCGCCAGACCCGGCGCGACCGCACGGTGGACGTCTTCGTCCGGAAGCTTCGCGAGAAGATCGACCGCCGCTCGACGACGCACAGCTTCATCCAGACGCGCTACGGCGTCGGCTACAAGCTCGAGCCGGTCGCCAAGCGGCCGCTGGTCGAGAAGCAGAGCGCCTGATCGAGTCAGCGGCGCTTGCGCGCGCGGACGACGGCTGACCCAGCGCGCTCGTGGACGCGGTGGGTCTCCCGCACCTCGACGTCCGTGAAGCCGGCCGCGGCGAGGTGCCCCTCGTACTCCTCCCGGGTGAGGGCTCCTGCGACGCAGCCCGTCCACAGCGCCATGTCGCGGCGGGTCTCGCTGTCCATGTCCGGGTCGGCGACCACGTCGGTGATCGCCAGCCGTCCGCCGGGGCGCAGGACGCGCGCTGCCTCGGCGAGCACCCGCTGCTTCTCCGGGGAGAGGTTGACGACGCAGTTCGAGATCACCACGTCGACCGAGCCCGCCGGGAGCGGGACGTCCTCGATCATCCCCTCGAGGAACTCGGCGTTCGTGACGCCGGCGGCGCGTGCGTTGTCGCGCGCCAGCTCGAGCATCTCGTCGGTCATGTCGAGGCCGTAGACCTTCCCCGAGGTGCCGACGCGGGCGGCCGAGAGAAGGACGTCCAAGCCCCCGCCCGACCCGAGATCGAGGACCGTCTCGCCTTCCCGGAGCTCGGCGACCGCCGTCGGGTTGCCGCAGCCGAGGGACGCCAGCGCCGCCGCCTCGGGAAGGGTCTCCCATTCTTCCCTCGTGTACCGCGCCGCACCCCACTCGTCGCCTCCGCAACCGCACGAGTCGCCGCAGCAGCCGCCGGCGGAGGCGGCCGCCGCCGCGTACCGCTCGCGGACGCTCTCGCGAATCTCGCTCGCCGACTTGTCGATCCCGGTCGCCATCCTGGCTCCTTCCATCGAGATACGTCGATGGATGACCATAGCATATTCATCGACGTTTCTCGATATAATCCCCCGATGACGACACAGCTTCCTCTCGTTCAGTGCTGCGCGCCGCTGGCCGGGCCGGCGCTCTCGGACGGCGAGGCCGCCGACCTCGAGCGCCTCTTCCGAGCGCTCGGAGACCGGCAGCGCGTGAAGATCCTCAACCTCCTGTTCCACACCCGAGGGGAAGCGGTATGCGTCTGCGAGCTCGTTCCGGCGCTCGGGCTCGCCCAGGCGACCGTCAGCTACCACCTCAAGCAGCTGACGGACGTCGGGCTGCTCGAGCGGGAGCGGCGGGGCACCTACGCCTACTACCGGCTCGCCGACGGGGCGATCGACCGGCTCTGCACGCTGCTTCGGTGAGCAGCCCGTGATCACCAGATCGTCTCCAAACCGTTGCCCACGATCCCCAGCGCCGGTGGAAAACTCGAGGGGAGCGATGGCAGCGAATGACGGAGACCATGATCGTCAAGGCCCGGCCGCTCCTCTGCGAGCTCCACGCGCACACGACGTGGAGTGACGGCATCCTCTCGCTCTGCGAGCTCGTCGACGTGTACGGGTCGCACGGCTTCGACGTCCTCGTCGTCACCGACCACACGCTGCGCGGCGACGACCCCTGGCCCGCCGACAACCCCGAGGGCTCGTGGATCTCGGAGCACAACTTCGAGACCTATCTCGCCGCCGTGCAGGCGGAGACCGAGCGCGCGCGTGAGACGTACGACATGCTTGTCATCCCCGGTCTCGAGCTCACGTACAACGATCCCGAGCCCGACCTGGCCGGCCACGCCGTCGCCGTCGGCCTGCGAGCCTTCGTCTCGATGGATCGCGGCCTCGCGGACGCGATGAGCGCGGCGCGGGGCTCGGGCGCGGCCATCATCGCGGCGCATCCCCACGCGCCGGACGCCGAGCCGTGTCCCCGAACGACGCGCCGCTTCTACCACGAGTGGCGGATGCTCGGAGGCCTGATCGACCGTTTCGAGCTCTTCAACCAGCGCGAGGTCTACAGCTGGGTGGCGAACGCCGGTCTGCCCTCGCTCGCGTGCGGCGACTTCCACCGGCCGGAGCACCTCTCCTCGTGGAAGACCCTGCTGCCGTGCGAGAAGAGCGAGACGGCGGTCGTCTCGTACCTCCGCTCGTCTCGTCCCGCCTACATCACGCGACTCGAGCGCGAAGGGCGGCGCGCCGAGCAGGCTGCCGCGTAGCCACCTGTCCGGAAGGTGAGCCGGGGCGCCCGGGAAACGTCATGGTCCACGAGGCCGTCCCGCGTCCCGCGTCTCGGTCTCGTAAACGGCGCCCGATCTGCCGGGACAACTCCCTACAATGGAGCGAGCAATGGCCCAGGTCGAGCAGCGCGCCGAGCCTTCCGAACGTCTGCTGAACCGCGAGCTCTCGTGGCTCGACTTCAACGCGCGCGTTCTCGAGCTCGCGGCGGACCCGGGCGTGCCGTTGCTCGAGCGCGTGAAGTTCTGCTCGATCTTCTCCTCCAACCTGGACGAGTTCTTCATGGTCAGGGTGGCTGGCCTTCTACGGCAGTCGAGCTCGACGCTCACGATGC
Source organism: uncultured Gaiellales bacterium (assembly GCA_964498265.1). Lineage (GTDB taxonomy): Bacteria > Actinomycetota > Thermoleophilia > Gaiellales > Gaiellaceae > CAZCIJ01. The sequence goes on from CAZCIJ010000185.1 coordinate 6,624, forward strand.
GCTCGCCCGACGGGCTCACGCCGCGCGAAGCGCTCGCCGCCATCCGCGAGCGGGTGATCGAGCTCACGTTGCGGCAGTCGGATCTGTGGGATCGCGAGCTGAAGCCGGCGCTCGCGG
>CAZCIJ010000186.1:0-6714 GCA_964498265.1 uncultured Gaiellales bacterium
CCTTCATCAACGAGATCGCGAACGTCTGCGAGGAGACGGGCGCCGACGTGGCGCAGGTGGCCTCTGGCATGGGCTACGACCGCCGGATCGGCCCGCACTTCCTCCGCGCCGGGCTCGGCTACTCGGGGAACTGCCTGCCCAAGGATGTCTCCGCGCTGAAGCAGCTCGCCGGCAACTCCGGCTACCACTTCCAGCTCCTGACCGCCGTCATCGAGGTGAACGAGCTGCAGAAGCGCCGCGCCGTCGGCAAGCTGGCGAAGCACCTCGGGTCGCTGCGGGGGAAGACGGTCACGATGCTCGGGCTCGCATTCAAGCCGAACACGAACGACATGCGTGAAGCCGCGAGCCTCGTGCTCGCCTCGCGGCTGCTGGCGGAAGGGGCGATCGTCCGCGGGTGGGATCCGGCGGCAGCCGAGGAGGCGAGGCGCGTGCTCCCTCCCGCGATCGAGCTCTTCGAGGACCTGATCGACTCGCTGCGGGACGCGGACGCGGCCGTGATCGTGACGGAATGGCCGCAGGTGAGGGAGTTCCCCTTCGAGGAGGCGAGTCTGGTCATGCGGACCGGCCTGATCGTGGACGGCCGCAATGTCCTCGATCCCGACGCGGCTCGCGAGAAGGGCTTTACGTACGAGGCGGTGGGCAGGCCCTCCCGGACAGGCCCCTGATGGAGGCCATCGTCCTCGCAGGCGGAAGGGGAGAGCGACTCGGCCAGACGGCCGGCGGGCGGCCCAAGGCCCTGGTGCCGATCGGCGGGCGCGCCTTGGCCGCGTACCAGGTCGAGCACCTCGCCGCGCACGGCGTCGGCCGCGTCGTCGTGAGCTGCGCGGCCGGCACGGGTGAGCTCTTCCTCCGCGAGCTGGCCGGGCTCGGGGTGGACATCGTCCCCGTCGAGGAGGAACGGCCGCTCGGGCGGGGTGGCGGCCTCCGCCTCGCGGCGGGCGCGCTCGACGGGCCGCCGCCGGTGGTGGCGCTGAACGGGGACGAGCTCCTCGATCTCGACGTCACGGCCATCGTGCTCGAGCACGAGCGCAGCGGCGCCGCGGCCACGATCGGCGTGTCGCGGTTCCGGTCGCAGTTCGGGGTGGTGGAGCTCGACGGCGACGTCGTGACCGGGTTCGAGGAGGCGCCGCTGCTTCCGCACTGGGCCCACTGCGGTCTCGACGTTCTCGGCGAGGAGGCGATCGCACGCCTCCCCGATCGAGGCGACCACGAGCGGACGACCTTCCCGGCCCTGGCGCGGGAGGGCAAGCTGCGCGCCTTCTTCCACGGGGGAGTGTGGCTCACGGTCAACACGCCGAAGGACCTGCGTCGGGCCGAGGACTTCGTCGCGGCGCATCCCGAATGGACGGCGGTGCGCTGAGCGATCCTGTCCGTTTCGAGGCGCCCACGCGCCGCGTCGAGAAGCCCTGGGGCTACGAGCTGGTCTGGGCTCACACGGGCCGCTACTGCGGGAAGCTGCTGTTCGTACGCGAAGGCGAGTCGCTCAGCCTCCAGTACCACGAGCGCAAGGACGAGTCCTGGTACGTCGAGTCCGGCCGGGCACGACTCGAGGTCGGCGAGGTCGGAGCCGGGCGGCGCTCCATCGAGATCGGCGCGGGAGACGCGTTCCACTTTCCGCCTCGCACGGTGCACCGGGTCACCGCGGTCGAGGACACGCTCATCCTCGAGGTCTCGACGCCCGAGCTCGAGGACGTGGTCAGGCTCGAGGATCGCTACGGGCGAGCCGGCGACATCGGCTAACGTGACGCCATCGAGACGAATCTCGATCGGTTCGACGTCAAGGACCTCTCCCTCGCTCCGGGCGGCGTGGCTCGCATCGAATGGGCCGATCGAGAGATGCCCGTGCTGCGCGCCATCCGCGCGCGCTTCGAGCGGGAGCGTCCGCTCGCCGGGTACAGGGCGTCGGCCTGCCTCCACATCACCGCCGAGACCGCCAACCTGCTGCGGGCGCTGAAGGCGGGCGGCGCCGACGTGGCGTGCTGCGCGTCGAACCCGCTCTCGACCCAGGACGACGTGGCGGCCGCGCTCGTCGACGAGTACGGGATCCCGGCCTTCTGCATCCGCGGCGAGGACGCCGACACCTACTACGCGCACATCGACGCCGTCATCGACCACCGTCCGCAGATCACGATGGACGACGGGGCCGACGTGGTCGGCGTCCTGCACTCGCGGCGGCGCGAGCAGCTCGGCGACATCCTCGGCGCGACCGAGGAGACGACGACCGGCGTCATCCGCCTGCGCGCGCTCGAGGCCGACGGCAAGCTCGCCTTCCCGGTGATCGCCGTCAACGAGGCTCAGACGAAGCACCTGTTCGACAACCGCTACGGCACGGGGCAATCGACGCTCGACGCGATCATCCGCGCGACCAACGTCCTCCTCGCCGGACGGAGGTTCGTCGTCTCCGGCTACGGCTGGTGCGGGCGCGGCATCGCGATGCGCGCGCGCGGGATGGGCGCGCACGTGATCGTCACAGAGGTCGACTCCCTGCGCGCGCTCGAGGCGGTGATGGACGGCTACGAGGTGATGCCGATGGCGAGAGCCGCGGCAGTGGGAGACGTCTTCGTCACGGCGACCGGGGACAAGAACGTCGTCTCGGCGGCGCACTTCGAGCAGATGAAGGACGGCGCGATCGTCGCCAACGCCGGGCATTTCAACGTCGAGATCGAGATCGCCGCCCTGCGAGCGCTTGCCGTCTCGACGCGGACCGCACGGCCGAACGTGCAGGAGCTCGTGCTCGGGAACGGCCGCCGCGTGTACCTCCTGGCCGAGGGCAGGCTCGTGAACCTGGCCGCAGCCGAGGGTCATCCGGCTGCCGTCATGGACATGAGCTTCGCGAACCAGGCGCTCGCGGCCGAGTACATCCTGACCCGTGCCGGGGAGCTCGAGCGCCACGTGTACGACGTCCCGGCAGAGATCGATCGAGAGATCGCCCGGCTGAAGCTCGAGACCCTCGGCGTCGAGATCGACAGCCTCACCGAGGAGCAGCAGCGCTACCTCTCCTCGTGGGACGAGGGAACGTAGCGTGGGGGAACCCATGGTTCCGCCGCGAACCCCCTCCTTCGTCACGATGTCAGGAGGTCTGGCCCACCGGACAGCTCCAGGGCTGGCAAGGCGGTGAGCGGACGTTCCGGTCGACCGCTCGCGGCGTCCCCGAGCGGCGACCTCCTTCCGGAAGAGATCGTCCGCCTCGAGGCCGACCGCGTCGTCGTGCTCGACCAGCGGCGCCTCCCGGACGAGGTGGTCGAGCTCGAGTGCCGCAGCGCCGTGGAGGTCGCCGGGGCCATCCGCACGCTGGCCGTCAGGGGCGCCCCGGCGATCGGCGTCGCGGCGGCGATGGGCTATGCGCTCGCGGCCGCCCGCGGCGAGGACCTCGGGGCAGCCGCCGCCGTGCTGCTCGGCTCGCGACCGACGGCCGTGAACCTGCCCTGGGCGATCGCCGAGATGCGGGCGACGGGGACGGATCCGGCCCGGCTCGCGGCGCAGGCCCGCCGGCTGCATCGGCGCGAGGTCGAGCGCTGCGTCGCGATGGGCGAGGCGGCGCTCGAGCTGTTCGCGCCGGGGTCCCGGCCGGTCACGCACTGCAACACGGGCGCGCTCGCGACCGCCGGGCACGGCTCGGCCCTGGGCGCGATCCGCACGGCTCACCGGAACGGTCTCGTCGAGCACGTCTACGTCGACGAGACGAGGCCGCTCAACCAGGGAGCCCGCTTGACGGCCTGGGAGCTCGAGCGCGCCGGCATTCCCTACACCGTCATCGTCGAGAGCGCCGCGGGCTCGCTCATGCGCGCGGGCGAGGTGACCCACGCCGTCGTCGGTGCAGACCGGATCGCGGTGAACGGCGACGTAGCGAATAAGATCGGCACCTATGCGCTCGCCGTGCTGGCCGCCCACCACCACCTCCCGCTCGTCGTCGTCGCTCCCAGCTCGACGATCGATCCCGCGGCCGTGACCGGGGCGGCCATCCCGGTCGAGGAGCGCTCGCCCGCCGAGATCACGGGGCGCTTCCACGCGCGCAACCCTGCGTTCGACGTGACGCCCGCGGAGCTCGTAAGCGCGATCGTGACCGAAGGCGGCGTCTCCAGGCGGCCCTACCGGCTTCGGCCGCCCGCGCCGCCGCCGAGCGACGATGAAGGCGAAGCGCGCGCCCAGCGCGCCTCCCGACGTGCCGCCCGCAGCGCCGCGACCCGCGGCCGCGGCCCCGAGGAGCCCAGCGGGTGAAGGCGATGGTCATGGCGGCGGGCCTCGGCACGAGGCTCCGGCCGCTCACGCACTTCCTGCCGAAGCCGATGGTCCCGATCGCGAACCGGCCGGTCCTGCACCATCTGCTCAACCTCCTCGCCCGCCACGACATCCGCGAGGTCGGCGTGAACATCCACGTCTTCCCGGGGCTGATCAAGGGCTACTTCGGGGACGGGTCGGCGCTCGGCATGTCGATCCGGTGGTCCGAGGAGCGGGAGCTGCTCGGCACCGCCGGCGGCACGAAGAAGCTCGAGAGCTACTGGGCGGGCGAGACGATCCTCGTCACCTCGGGCGACGGGCTGCACGACGTCGACGTCACGGCGCTGATCGGGCACCACCGGCGCACAGGCGGGCTCGCGACGCTCGCCGTGAAGCCGGTCGACGACCCCTCGGCGTACGGCGTCGTGATCGTCGAACGCGACACGCGCATCAAGGGCTTCCAGGAGAAGCCCAGCCGCGACGAGGCCCGGTCCGACCTCGCGAACTGCGGCGTTTACGTCATCGAGCCTGAGCTCCTCGAGCGGATCCCTCCGGACACGTTCTCGGACTTCGGCCAGGACGTCTGGCCGGCGCTCGTGGCCGTGGGCGAGCCGATCTACGGGTACACGACCATGGCGTACTGGAACGACGTCGGCGGGCTCGAGGAGCTCCGCAGCTCGGTCATCGACGCGGTGGACGGGCGCGTCCGCATCGAGATCCCGGGGACGGAGATCGCGCCGGGCGTCTGGGCGGAGGAGGGCTGCGTCATCGACCCGTCGGCGACGGTGGAGGGCCCCGTCGTGCTCGGCCGGAACGTCGTGATCGGCGCTGGCGCGCTCATCCGCGGCCCCGCGGCCATCGGCGCGGACTCGCGCGTCGGCGACGGCGCCTCCATCCGCGGCGGCACGCTTCTCCCGGGCAGCGTCGTTCCCGAAGAGGGGATCGCCATCGCCGGCATCTTCGGCGACGCGTCGAAGCTCGCGGAGAGCATCCTTCGCTACCCTGCCGCGCGCGACTCCTGACGGTGCGCGCGCTCGGCGCGCGCGCCGTCCGGTCACACTCGGCGCATGGGCCTCCTCGATCTGCTCGTTCCGGAGCGGTGCGCGTGCTGCGGAACTGCGGAGGCGGCGCTCTGCGAGCGCTGCCGCGCGCGGCTCTCGCCGATCCGTCCGCCGCTCTGCGCGCGCTGCGGGTCGCCGGTCGCATGGCCCGTGAGGCGCTGCCGCGACTGCGCGGGTCGCCGGCTGTCCTTCGCGCGGGCACGATCGGCGGTCGCCTACGATCCGGTCGCCGTGCGCCTCGTCGCCGCCTGGAAGGAGGGCGGGCGCCGCACCCTGGCCCGTGAGGCAGCGGCCTTCGTGGTGGCCGCGGTGCCGCCTCCCGAGGCGGACGCCGTCTCGTTCGTCCCGGCGGTCGCGGAGCGCACGCTCTGGCGGGGCCACAACCCGTCCGCAGGCCTCGCGGCGGAGCTCGCGGCCGCCTGGAGGCTCCCGGTCGTCGCGGCGGTCGTCAGGAGACGCCGTACGGCCCGCCAGCGCGACCTCGGCGCAGCCGAGCGGCGGCGCAACGTCCGCTCGGCCTTCGCCTCCGCCGGCCACGTGCCCCGAGCCGTCGTCCTCGTCGACGACGTCTACACCACTGGGTCGACGGTGTCCGCGGCGGCGCAGGCGCTTCGCGCAGGCGGCGCGGGGCGCGTCGAGGTGGTCACGTTCGCGCGGGCCCTCCGAGGCGGGCGGGTCGCGGGAAGCCTGAGCTAGAGTGACATCCGACCCGACGCGTTTCGCCGCCGAGCGCTCGCGCCTCGGCCGCGAGAGACGAAGGAGGCTCACGTGAGACTTCAGGTCAAGGGCAAGAACGTCGAGGTCAGCGACTCGCTGTACCGCTACGCCGAGGAGAAGCTCGGCAAGCTCGACCGGCACCTGAACGAGACGACGAGGCTCGAGCTCGAGCTCGCGGTCGAGAAGAACCCGTCGATCGCGGCGAGCCAGGTCGCCGAGGCGACGGTCTGGACGAAGGGGCCGATCCTCCGCGCGCGCGAGAGCTCGGAGGACATGCGAGCCTCGATCGACCTGCTGGTCGAGAAGCTCGAGCGGCAGGTCAAGCGGTACCGGGAGAAGCGGCAGCGCCGGCAGTCCGCGCGCCACGCTCCGCATCACCAGCCTCTCGAGGACGTCGAGCCGATCGTCCCGGGCGAGGGGGAGCCCCTGCTCGTGAAGACCAAGCAGTTCGCGGTCAAGCCGATGACGCCGGAGGAGGCGGTGCTGCAGCTCGAGCTCATCGGGCACGACTTCTTCGTCTTCCGCAACGTGGAGTCGAACGAGGTCAACGTCGTCTACCGGCGCCGCGACGCGAACTACGGCCTCATCGAGCCGCGCTGAGGACGCGCGATGGCGGCCGGTCACTCGCGAGTCCCGAACGCACAGGGGTTTCCGGACAGCCCCCTCGGCGAGCCGTTCGCCTTCAAGTGGGTCGAGGCGGGCGTCTCCGGCCTCGCCC
>CAZCIJ010000187.1:0-6661 GCA_964498265.1 uncultured Gaiellales bacterium
AGGAGCCTCGCGCCGACCGAGGACTGCGACCCTACCCCGGAGGTTCCCTACTGCGGTTGGGGCGACTACCCCGCCGCCACGCCCGACCCGCGACGCCGCAACGTGGTGTGGGCGTCGAACGAGCTGATGGGGCCCGAGCGGATGGGCGATCGCAGGCTAGCTCACTGGCTGACACGCAACTTCGCGCTCGTCCCTCGGCGCTGAGTCCCGGCCGCGCCGCCCTCGAGCCCTTGAACCGAAGCCTGCACTCGCGCTGTCCGATTTCGGCCGATCTCTACACCCCGCAACCCGGTGGGGGGTTATAGGGATCGACCTAACCCGGACAACGCGGTGCCCCTCTCCAAGTGCAGGAAGAAACCGGACGTCGTACCCGTCTGCGTTGCCTCGACATCGGTCTCATGGACAACGCGCGTCTTATGCAGATGTTGAGCGTCTGACTGGCCCCTCCGTTGCCTGATCTGGCGTGGTTCAGTCGCGCCGGAGTCGGTACCAGCGCGGGTTCGACTTCCTCATCGGCCGGGGTGTGCCGGATACGTCGAAGGCTTCCTCATCGATCACGCTCCACGCGGGATAGGTCGCTTCGACGTCGTTGCGGCTCATGCCTCGCGGGAGCGGCCCTCTGCGTCCTGGAGCCATCGCATACATGAGCAGGATGCAGTCTGGGGCGGCGACGGCGCTTACCTCGCGGCCCACCGCCTCGCGCTGCGCCTTGGTGAGGCCGTGGACGGTTCCGAAGTCCAACACCAAGCGGAAGCCGGAGCCGACGCCAGCGGTGCGCAGGGCCGTGACGTCGCCTTCGAGGAAGCGCACCTCAACGCCCGCTTCTCGCGCGCGCTCGCGCGCCGCGCGCAGCGCTTTCGGGACGACGTCGACGCCGGTGACCTGCCACCCTCGCGCCGCCAGGTCGACCGACCAGATACCGGTGCCGCAACCGAGATCGAGCGCCGGGCCGTAGGGCGGCTCAGCACCGCCCTGCTCGCGATCGAGCATCCGTGCGGCCTGCTGACCGACCGGGAGCGTCTGCATGCGTTCCCAGGGCGTGAAGCCAAGCCGGTAGACGATCTCGTAGAAGAGGCTCATGACACCTCCCTCAGCTTTCCCCACTCAGGACGAGCGGCCACGGGCCTCGCGCTGGCCGCCTCGAAGCGGCGAACCCGTTGGATGCGGTCTCGCTCTGGCTTCGAGGGCGGTCGCTTCTGCCGGGCGGCTTCGCTGCGTGCGGAGACCCTCACGCCAGCGGCTAAGTTTACACAATGTCAAGCAGGAGGGCCTACGGCAACGCCGAGACTCGGCGGAGAATCCTGCAGGCGACCTGGGAGCTGATCGAGGAGCGCGGTTAGAGCATCAGGCTCGCCGATGCCGCCGAACGGGCAGGCGTATCCCGTCAGGCCGTCTACCTCCACTTCGGCACGCGGGCCGGCCTGCTCGTTGCCCTGGTAGAGCACATGGACGCAACTCTCGGCTTCGAGGAGGTGATCACCCACGTGCTGGCAGCCCCGACTGGCGCGGAAGCGCTGGAGCGGATGATCGATGCGTTCAGCCTCGCCGCTCCCAAGATCGACTCCGTCGCCCTGGTGCTCGAAGCGGCTCAGTATCGAGACGAGGGGTTGGCTGCGGCTTGGAGGAATCGGATGCAGGCACGCCAGGTAATCAGCCGGGTGATCGTCGAGCGCATCGCTGCCGAAGGCCAGCTCGCGAAGGGATGGACGATCGACAGGGCGGCCGAGCTGGCCTACGCGGTCACCATGCCCGGCCCATGGCGTGAGCTCACCCGAGAGCTCGTCTGGACGGCAGAGCAGTACCGGGAGAACGTCGCCAGACTCCTGCTACGCAGCTTCCTCGCTGCATGAGGGAGGCTCGGACCCGGTCAGCGTCCGAAGCTCATCCATCGCTTCCTGAGCGGATGAAGCTGGACAAGAGCTCGGACACTCGCTCCGGGTGACCAAGGTGGGGGACGTGTCCAGCGGGGAGCACCTCACTGGCAGCCCCCACTGCATCTCCGACACCACGCCGCCGGAGATCACCCCTGCCGTCAGCGGCACGCTGGGGACGAACGACTGGTATACGAGCGACGTGACCGTCAGCTGGACGGGCAGCGACCCGGAGTCGCGGGCGAACACCCGACCCGAACCTGTTGTGTCGTTGTGAGCACCCATGGGAGTGGCACCGCTGGTCTGAAACGAGACGTCGGCTGCGCCTCAAAGATCGCCAGTACGGAAAGCCGCTTCTCGAGCAGGTTCGTTTCCTTGCCGAGATGGATGGCGGCCGCCAGCGCGACACGGCGGTCGCCGCCCGTCTTCCAGCCGGTCTCGTCGATGTTCACGACCGGCGAGGTCTTGATCTCCTGCTCCAGCCGGGTGCATCGCGGCGAGCGCGTCGCCGGCGCGCTGGACGATCGCGTCGACGGCCCGGTCGCGAGCTCGGTCGTGGCGCGGCGCGACAGGTTGCGCACCGCGAGCGTCACAACCGCCGCCTGCGTGCGGGTGTTCGCCGAGGCCGATCGCGTGGATGCGGAGGAGCCGTCTCGGCATCAGGTGGCCGAGCTGCCGCCGATCGCGGTGCCCCCCAACGATGGGCCGGCCGACTTTCGGCTGCGGACTCCGCTTCGACCCGCCGCCAGCTCGGCGCGCGACGGGGTGCGCTCGCCTACGTGGCGAGGTCCTCACTCTTGGCGAACTCCTCACTCTTGAGGGCCAGGATCAGGACGATGAGAATGTTCGTGATCAGCCCGCCGACCGCCCAGCCGTCGAGCAGCCGGTAGTAGAAGACGTGTTCCACGATCACCAGCGAGGCGATCACCAGGCCGGCAATCCACGCCCACCTCTCGCGGCGCCAAAGCCCCACGCCGAGTAGGAGCTGCAAGGCGGCAAGCACGATCACCGCAATCCCGGCGCCCTCCAGGTTGTCCGTAGGCCAATCGCCGACGTAGGCCCTGTCGACGGTCGCGCTTCCTGACAACGACACCCCGAGCGCGACCAACCCGACGAGGATGTTGAAGATGCCGGAGATCAGGTAGAGCACCGCAACAAGCGTCACCCACCCGCTTCGAGATGCAGGCACACAGCCTCCTTTCCGCCCTCCTGGAACCCTCGCCCCATGGCGAGGAGTTCGACGGACCGTGATGCGCACCAGATCGGCAGCAGTCGCTCCGACCTTTATATGTCGCTTCGAGCATGTGTGGCCGTGCGCGTGGCTGTGCGCGCCGTGAGCGTGGCCCCAGATGGCGCAGCAGCCGCAGCTGATGCGAAACCGCCGACTGTTCCATCCCCGCGGCAAGCGCAAGCTCGCCCACCGAGCAAGGGCCCTCTCGCAAACGCACAAGATGCGCACCCGGCTCGGCGTCGCCAGCGCCTGCATCGTCTCCGCCACACGTAGCTGTCCACCTGCGGGCGGGTTGCCTCGAGAACATCGAGCGCGAGCGAGTCCCGGTTTAGACGGAATCCCCGTTCCGGTTTCCGCGCCAGGGCAGGCGACAGGCCGCCGACCCGGCCTCGCGCTCGACCCCATCCGAGGGCTAGCGCTCGCTCTCGATGCCTGCTCCCGCTCGAGGTCGAGGCCGTCGCCGAGCACGAACCGCCGGCTCAAGGCCGCCGGCCCGCTCGAGGACGCCCACGCTCACGGCTCGCCCACGGGCGGACGATCGCACGCGTGGCCGAGCGGGCCGGCGCGAGGGATCGCTCGCGAGGAGTGGCTACCGGCCCGGGCTCGACATGATGCGCGGACGCCGGAGCAGAGTTCATTTTGAAGGAGCTCTCAAGCGGCAACCCACGTGATGGCCTCGTCCCTTCCGTCGGTCGGGACGACGCGCACCTCGGCGGGCAGCATCCAGGCGATCGCCCTGACGGCGTCTCCGATCCATTCACGGTCGGTGACGACGGCGAGGCGCTCCCAGGCGTCCCAGTGGCTGATCCCGAGCTTCGTGTCCTCCCAGGCCGCCCACGGCGCGTATCCCTCGAAGTCCTTCCCGAGCACGTACAGGAGACGTAGCTTGTCGTGCGCCTGCAGCGCCTGCTCGACGGCCGGCTCTAGCACCTCTCGGTAGTCCGCGGCGTCGACACGACCGACGGCTTCGATCCCGACGACATTCGCCGGAAGGCCTTCCAGCAACTTGAGCATGTCAACTCCTTCTTCGGCAGGCGGGCTTCCCACCGCTACGGCGTGACGATGTTGAACCAGAAGTCGAACACATCCAGCGGCGAGACGAGTCCGCGTACCGCGTCGGCGTCGCCCTGCATGTGGATGGCGCCGTTTGCGACTTCGTCGTCGAGCGTGAGCTTCTGCAGGATGATGTCGTTCAGCACCCATCGCGTTCGAGCGCGTCGGCCCGCGGCTCGCGCGCGGGTTTGTGCTCGGAGTCGGCGAAGACAACGTGCTTTGTCCGGCCTATGGTGTGTTCGCCAGCGGCGGACGCGAGCTCGGGCTGCGCGCCGAGACGATCGAGCAGTTGAAGGCGCCGGCAACCCCCGCCCGCCGTGGCTTCTACGACGAGTGCCTCCGCGGGCCAGCGCGGTTCTCGCTCGGGTTCATGAAGCCAAGCGAAACGTTCCGCTTCGGCCACGAAGGCGCGTTCGGGGCTCCGGGAGCGGGCGGCTCCATGGGCGACGCCGACCCGCAGACGCGCATCGGCTACGGCTACGTGACCAACCGGATGGGCAGCCACCTCCAGGGTGACCCCGCGACATCGCACTGCGGGAAGCGATCCCAACGATCAACCCCGCGAGCGGGCGCGGGCCCTTGAGTCTGCCTGAGGGTGACATCAACCGAGGACGCTCGGAGGCCTACGGATGAAGGCGACGTACCCAAGGGAGATACGCCTCAGCCGACGTCCTCGCGCTCGACGAAACCGCCAGACGCGCTCGGGCGGGTTGTGGCGTCTGGCCGGGCTCCGGGTCGAGTTCGACGACGACGCGTGGCAGGCGAGGCGTAGGTGAGGCCACCGTCACGGCGAGCGCCTACCGAGACACGATGTCGGCTGCGTCACGTGCGGCGTCCGCGAAGGGGGAGAGAACCTCGTCGGCTCCGGCGCTGCGCAGCCGGGAGCTCTCGACCTCGTCGTTGGCGGCGACCGCCACCCGGCCGGCGAAGCCATGGTGACGGAGCGCGTGCAGGAGCCCGAGGTTGACGTCCTGGCGGCGAACCGTGCTCAGGACCCAGCGAGCCTCGCCGAGCGGGAGGGTGCTGGGAAGCTCCGGATCCTCGGCGTCCCCGTAGACCACGGGGATGCCGCGTTCCTCGAAATGCGAGAGCGCTCGCGGGTCGAAGTCCACCGCGAGCACGTCGACGCCGGCTTGCCGGAGCAGGTCGACCACGTTGCTGCCGTAGCGGCCGAGGCCGAGCACGACGACTTCGGGCGCGATCTGCGCATGGAGCTCGACGAGGTCCCTGCGCGGCGGGCTCCGCTCGAAGAGGGCGAGCGCCCGTGAGAGCCTGTTGTAGAGGGGCTCGGCGCCCAGGATGAAGTAGACGGAGACGGCGATCGTGGCCAGCGCGACCGCGGTCACCACGGTGAGCAGGTCCTCCCCGACCTGGTCGAGCGAGACGCCGAGGGCGAGGAGGATGAGGGAGAACTCGCTGACCTGCGCCAGCGGAAGAGCGGCGTGGAGCGAGACGCGACGGCGGTAGCGCAGCAGGCCGAGGAGCGCGACCACGATCGTCGGCTTGGCGACGAGCACGAACGCGGACAGCGCGACGACGGCAACGGCCTCGTCGGCCACTTGGTCGAGCTCCATGCTCGCTCCGACGTCGATGAAGAAGAAGAGCAAGAGGAAGTCGCGTACCGTGACGAGTCTGCTGGCGATCGCGTCCCGGTACGGCGTGGCCGCCAGGGAGACTCCCGCGACGAACGCCCCCATCTCTGTCGTGAAGCCGAGCGCCTCTGCCCCGGCAGCGAGGGCTACGGCCCACGCGATCGCGAACACGAGCAGCAGCTCGGGCGAATGGGCCATACGGTGCAGCACGGCAGGAAGGAGAAAGCGCATCAGCAGGGCGATGGCTCCGAGGAACGCCACCGCCTTGACCGCGACCAGCCCCAGATCGCCCGCCACGCTCCCGCCGTTGCCGCCACCGAACGCGCTCAGCACGACGAGCACGACGATGACGACGAGGTCCTGCACGATGAGGATGCCGAGCGTGAGTCGACCGTGGAGCTCGTCGAGCTCCCGCTTGTCGGACAGGAGCTTGACGATGATGATCGTGCTCGAGAACGCGAGCCCGATCGCAACGTACAGCGACTCAACCGGTGAGAATCCGAGAGCGAGCGCGATCGGTAGCCCGGCTCCGAACGTGAGCGCGACCTGACCAAGGCCGGCAACCAGGGCGACCGGGCCGAGGGCGCGCACGACGTGGAGATCGAGCTTGAGCCCGACGGCGAAGAGCAGGAGCGAGATACCGAGCTCGGCGAGGAGCCCGATTCCCTCGGCGTCGACGATGCCGAGGACGCTCGGTCCGCCGATGATGCCGACGGCGATGAACGCGAGCAGCAACGGTTGGCGTAGCCGCAGCGCCAGCGCACCCGCGACCGCCGAAACGAGAAGCAGCGTCGCGATCTCGTAGAACGGGTTGTCGCTCGGGAACACCCCTCGATCCTCGCCAGGTCCGCGTGGGAACGAATCTAGTGCCGTATCCGGGGAGTACGGTGCGCCCTGGCGGCTGGACGCTGGCG
>CAZCIJ010000188.1:0-6640 GCA_964498265.1 uncultured Gaiellales bacterium
CGGGACGCGCTGCCGCCCAAGCCACGGGTGAGCCTCGCCGACGCCGCCCTCGTCCAGGATGCGGCGTTCCTGAGCTACGCCCGGGGCGCGGGCGACTGGTCGCCGTAGGAATCGTCTAGCGAGAGGCTTCGATCTCCTCTCCTGCCTGGAGCAGGCCGGCGACGACGATGAGGAGCGCGGCGATCAGGCTGATCCAGAGGCCGATGCTGCGGCCGGAGCCGGCGAAGCGGTCGGGGATGTCGATCACGCGCACGAGCAAGAGGATCGTGCCGACCGTGCCGAGCGCGGCGACGACCATGCCGGCGCGGATCGTGGGCGGGAGCTCGACCCCGGTGGCGCGGAGGAAGAGGAACGCGATGACCGCGAGCCCGAGGAAGAAGACGAGCTTGCCGAGCGTGCCCGTGTTCCAGCCCGTGACCGAGATGGTGGCGATGGGGTTCTCCGCCCCGTACCAGCTCATGAACGAGCTCAGGGCGAAGACGAGGGACGCGACCCACGCCAGCGCCTCCCCGGGGCTCGCCAGGGTCGCCGTCGACGGTCGGCGCGGCGGCTGGGACGCCACTAGGGACCTGGATCCCGATCGACCATCTAGATCCCGAACATCGATTGCAGCTGCCCCCACACGGTGATGCAGAGGAAGACTGCCAGGAGGACCAGACATCCGATCAGGATCCAGAAGCGTCGGCGTGCCCACTTGTGCTCCACGCGATGCTCGATCCGCGCGATGCGGCGTCGCCGGTGGAGCACGAACGCACGCCTGACGGCGTGCGGGTCGTCGAGAGGCGGCGCGCTCTCGTCGGCGCGTGCCCGTGGAGCGGTTGCGGCCATCGAGACCGAGATTGTCGCCGCTTGAGGCGACGGATGCAAACCGAAGCGCGCTCCAGCGCGTTCACGTGATGGAATGTCGGCGATGGCGGTGATGCTCCGGCGGTCGGCGCGTGGCGGCGCGTACGTCAGGATTGGCCATAAGGGAGCGGCCGCGCTTGCTCCGGAGAACACGATCGAGTCGATCGCCGCCGCCTTGGAGCACGGCGTCGACATCGTCGAGGTCGACGTCGTCGACGCACCCGACGGATCGCTCGTGCTCGCGCACTCCCAGGAGGAGATCCTGCCTGACTCCGTGCTCCTTGACAGGGCGCTCGCGTTCGTCGCAGCGAATGCTCCATCCGGGGTCGACGTCGTCCTGGATCTCAAGTGGCATGGCTTCGAGCCGGAGGTGGTGGATGCGCTGACGCGCCACGGCCTCGAGCAGCGAGCGATCGCGTCCTCGTTCTTCCCTCGCAGCCTGCGCCGGATCCGCGAGCTCGAGCCGGCGATACGAACGGGGATCTCGTACCCGTGGGATCGGCGGAGCCTCGCGACGAAACGGGTGCTGACGCCTGCCGTCTGGGCGGGCATCCTCGCCTTACGCTCGGCGCTTCCGTATCGCATCGGCCGCATGCTGCGCGCGGCCGACGCCGGATCGGCCATGCTGCACTACGCCGTGCTCTCGCGCGCGGTCGTCGAGCGCGCTCACCGCTTGGGTGCCGCGGTCGTCACGTGGACGGTCGACGACCCCGAGCTCCTGCGCCGCGTGCTGGCATTCGGAGTCGACGGAGTCGTGTCCAACGACCCCAGGATCTTCGATCTCGAGGCCGAATGATCACTCACGTGAGTACCACCGTCCGGGTGAGACGATCTGGCGCGCAAGGCATCTAATATCCCGGGAATGACGCGGCGCATCGTCGTACTGTTCATCTTGCTCGCCGCAGCGACGGTGCCGCTCGCGCGCGCGCAGGACACGGGACCGCCGACGATCGCCCCGACGACGGAGCCCGCTCCGGCGACCGAGGCCGTGACCACGTCGACCGAGACGGCGCCTGTGTCGACTGGGATCATCGCCGACGGGGTGTCGATCGACGGCGTCATGGTGGGCGGGATGACGGGCGTGCAGGCGACGATCGCCCTGGAAGAGGCCTTCGGGCAGCCGGTGCAGTTCCGCTACAAGAAGCGGCGGTGGTGGGCTTCGCCGGACCGACTCGGGGCGAAGGCGTACGTGGCGGGCGCGGTCCAGCGCGCTCTCGTGGCCCCGCCGGGATCGAGCGTCGACCTCGTGGTCACGGTCAAGGGCGCCGTCCTGAACGAGTACATCCGGTACCTGAACCGGAACTTCGCCCGCGCGGCGAAGGACTCGACGCTGCGCCTCGTGAAGAACCGCCCGCGGCTCTCGAAGCCGAGAAAGGGCTTCGAGATCGACGAGCTGGCCATGAAGAAGTCGATCGTGCAGGCGCTGAAGAGCGGGGAGCGCGGCCCGCTCGTGCTCGAGGGCAGTGCGATCAAGCCCGAGGTGACCCTGCGGAACTTCGGGCCGATCATCGTCATCCGGCGCGAGTCGAAGAGGCTCTACCTCTACAACGGGCAGAGGTTCGTGCGCCGCTTCGGCGTGGCGACGGGACAGCCGTCGTATCCGACGCCGCTCGGGCGCTGGGAGATCGTGACGAAGCAGCGCAACCCCTGGTGGTATCCGCCGCCGGACTCCGACTGGGCACGGGACGCCGAGCCGATCCCGCCCGGTCCGGGAAATCCGCTCGGCACGCGCTGGATGGGCCTCTCGGCGCCCCTCGTCGGGATTCACGGCACGCCGGACGCCGCCTCGATCGGCTACTCGGCGTCGCATGGATGCGTGCGCATGCTCGTGTCCGAGGCGGAGTGGCTGTTCGGGCGTGTCGAGCTGGGAACGCCGGTCTTCATCGTCAAGGCGTAGTCTCGCGCTCGTCGGTTCGGTGGCCGCGGCTGCGGAGCGGGAAGTACGCTTCGCCGTGGTGGCACGTCGCGGCAAGGTCGCGCTCCTGGCAGTCGCCGTCGGCATCGTCGGTCTGCTTCTCGTTCTGCTCGGATGGCGCATCGCGGACCGGCAGGAGGGAACAGATGTCGCGTCGGCGGCCCAGGTTGGGGACAAGCCCGAGGCGCCGGACTTCACGCTGCCCAAGCTCGACGGGAGCGGTGACCTCAGCCTCGAGTCGCTGCACGGCGACGTCGTCGTCCTGAACTTCTGGGCGTCGTGGTGCCCTCCGTGCAAGGACGAGGCGCCGGCGCTGCAAGCTGCCTGGGAGCGCTGGCGCGACCGCGGGGTGGTCGTGCTCGGCGTGAACGTCGAGGATCTCACCGACGACGCGCGGGGCTTCGTCGAGGAGTACGGGATCACGTACCCGAACGTCCGTGACGGGCCCGGCTCGATTCAGGGCAGGTACGGGCTCACCGGCCTTCCGGAGACGGTCTTCGTGGACGCCGCCGGCCGGATCGCCGTCTTCCGCGCCGGCCCCGTCGACGCCGAGATGATCGAGGACGGCATCCGGCAGGCGCTCGCACCGTGATACGCGCCGGTCTCGCGTTGCTGGTCGCCCTCGCGCTCGCCGCGCCCGCTCTCGCCGCCGAGGAGCGGCCGACGCTCTCCGAGGTGGAAGCCGAGGTGTACTGCCCGACGTGCAAGACGCTGCTCTCGATCTCGAATGCGCCCGTCGCAGATCGCATGCGAGCTTTCATCAGCGAGCGCATCGCCGCCGGAGACACGAAGAGCGAGATCAAGGACGCTCTGGTCGACGAGTTCGGTGAAGCCGTGCTGGCAGCGCCTCCCAAGAAGGGCTTCAACCTGCTCGCCTGGGTGCTCCCGTTCGCGGGGCTGGCCCTGGCAGGCGCCGGGATCGGCGTCCTGGTCGTGCGCTGGCGTCGTGCGTCGGCGCGCTCCGAGACGTCCCGCCAGGCAGAGGCGTCACCCGCGAACGGCCGCCCGCTCGACCCCGAGGTCGAGCGGCGCCTCGACGAGGAGCTCCAGCGCTTCGACGGCTAACTCGACCGTGGAGGGGGAACCGTCGGCACGCGTAACGGCGGCAGGTCGGGGAAGCGGCCTCTGGCCGCGTGGACCTGCCGGCGCAGCTCCGCGACGTCGAGGCCCCGATGCACAGGGTCGAACGGCGCAAGGCGGCGGCCGGCCTTCTCGAGTTGGCGCTCGCATCCGACCCGGTTGGCCCGTCCGGCCTGGTACCAGGCGACGGCCACGTGGACGAGCCCCTGGAAGAAGTCGCGCTCGGAGCTCTCGGACGCCCTCCAGGCCTGCTCGAACGCTTCGTGCGCCTCGAACCACCTGCCGATCTCGAGCAAGCGGAGCCCGCGCTCGTATCCGGCGGGCGCGGGATCAGCCACGCGGATCCGAGACTTTTCGGCTTGCGGCAAGGGTGCTACGCTCATGCCCGTGGCAACGATCCTGGTGGCTGGGGTCGACCTCTTCTTTCGCGGCAAGCTCGACGCCCTTCTCGTGCCGCGTCACCGGCTCGTCACGACCGAGAGCATCGATCCTCCCGACCTCGTGATCGTCGACATCGCTCGGGTCGACCCAGACGAGGTTGCAGAAGCCTTCCCGGCGACGCCGATTCTCGGCTTCACGAACCACACGGACACGGCGGGACTGCGACGGGCGAAGGAGGCCGGCTTCGATCGCGTCGTCGCGCGCTCGGCGCTCGCCGAGCGCGCCGACCAGCTGGTCGCCGAGCTCGTCGGCTAGGCAGCCGAGGCGGCCTGCCGAGTCGTTAGACTCTCGACGTATGACGTACATCATCGCCGAGCCCTGCATCGACATCAAAGACAAGTCCTGCGTTGATGTCTGCCCCGTCGACTGCATCCACGAGTCCGACCGGATGCTCGTCATCGACCCGGACGAGTGCATCGACTGCGGCGCGTGCGAGCCCGAGTGCCCGGTGGAGGCAATCTTCCCCGAGGACGCCCTCCCGGAGAAGTGGGAGCCGTTCGTGCGTATCAACTACGCGTACCCGGAGGGGATGGACGTCGTGAACGAGCTCGTCGAGGCGTACGCGACGGAGCACAACGTGCAGAATCCCCCGCTCGAGTCCCGGTAGCGCGTCACCGCGGTGCGGCCGCGCGCGCGTCCGCGGCCGACCAGACCTCGAGCTTCTGCCGCGTTCGCCGGATGACCTCGTCGGTGAACTCGGTCGTGCTTGCGTGTCCCCCCAGGTCGGCGGTGCGGGCCCCCGAGGCGATCGCCTCGAGCGCGGCCTCTCGGATGGCGCGCCCGGCGCTCGACGCGGCCCGGTCGCGCACGTGGGTGAGGAGCGCCGAGCCGGCGAGGATCATGGCCAGGGGATTCGCGACGTTCTTGCCGTAGAGGGCAGGCGCCGTGCCGTGCGCCGCCTCGGCGAGGATCGCCCGGGGGGCGTAGTCGTCGGCGAAGGCGACGACGAGGGACTCCGAGCCGGCGATCGAGCCGAAGAGCGGCAGCACGAAGTCGCTGAGAATGTCGCCGTCGCGGTTGAGCGCCGGGATCACGAGCGGATCGCCGGCAGCGGCGAGCAGGAGGGCGAACGTCGCGTCGATGAGGTGCGGCTCGTACGCGACCTCTGGATGGCGGTCGGCGGCAGCGTCCATCTCCTCCTTCAGCATCCCCTCGTACACCGGGCTCACGGTGTACTTCGGCCCGCCGAAGACCTTCGCCCCCGTGCGCGTCGCGTGGCGGAACGCGAACTCCGCCACCGCCCGGCAGACGCGGCGCTCGATGCGCTCCGTGCGCAGCGCCGCCTCGTCCTCGCCTTCGCCCTCGCGCCATTCGCGTGCGCCGTAGGCGTCGCCCACCGCCATCCGGACGACTGCGATGGGAGCGTGCACGCCCCCGATCGGGGCGACGCCGGGCAGGCGGCGTCCGGTCCGCACGATCACACGGGCGCCGATCTCCTCGCGCAGGATCCGGTTGGGGCTGCCGACGTCGCCGACCGCCTCCGGCGTGACCGTCGCCGCCTTCAGGCCGAGGCCCGACGACACGATCGCGTGCGCCGCCTCGTACACGACCTCGTTCCGCGTGTCGCGCCGGCTGGTCAGGGACAGGTCGAAGCGCGGAAAGGCGAGCTCGATGCCGATCACGTCTCGCGCGAGGACGCGCAGCGCTTCCTCGAGCAGCTCCTGGCCTGTCTCGTCGCCTTCGAGGACGACGATCGTGCGTGTGTCCACACGCTGAGTCTACGGAATGGCAGGGGCGGCGCCGGCGTTGATACCTATCGAGATGGAGACTCGGACACTTAGCGCGATCAAGCACGATCTGGCGGACGCCACGGAGCGCCGTGCAGCGCTCTGGCACGAGCTGTCGGTGAGCGCCGGTGCCGAGAAGAGCGCCGAGGTCGAGCGGCTGAGCAGGCTGATCGAGAGCCTCTGGAGCGAGGCGAGGGCCGCGCGCAACCGCGCGCGCTTCGGCGACCCGAAGGACGTGCTCCGCAAGGCACGTGCCGAGGAGCGTCTCGAGCGCGACCTGGCCAGGGTAGCCTGATCGACTAGCCTGACGGGCGAGGGTGCCCGCCACGATCCGCATCGGCACCTGCTCGTTCGCCGACGAGGCGCTCACGTCCGCGTGGTACCCGCGGGCGGTCCGCAGCGGCGAGGCGCGGCTGCGCTACTACGCCGAGCGTTTCGACACGGTCGAGATCGACTCCACGTTCTACGCGCTGCCGCTGGCCGAGCGTACCGCGCTCTGGGCGGAGCGGACGCCTCCGGGCTTCGTGTTCCACGTGAAGGCGTTCGCCATGATGACCCGTCACCCCACGCGCATCGAGCAGCTGCCCCCGGATCTGCGCGCGGCCGCAGGCGCCGGCTCGGCGGGACGCGT
>CAZCIJ010000189.1:0-6598 GCA_964498265.1 uncultured Gaiellales bacterium
ACGGGAGGAGCTGCGGCTGGCGCCGCGGGTGCAGGAGGCACTCGGGGAGCTGGTGGGCTCGGCGAAGAAGGAGGGGCCGCTCGCGCTCTCGGTCGGCGTGGGGCTGGGCGTGCTGGCCGAGCTGCTTCGAAAAGAGGGCGTTGAGGTCGTCGGCGCGAAGGGCAAGCACGTCCCGGCTCGTACACCCCGAGCAGGGACGCTACTCACCCAGGCGGCGCTCGGCACTGCGCTGGTCGGTAGGATGATCAGACGATGGCCCGCCCGGTTCTGCTCGTCGTCGATGAGGATCGGGATGCCGTTGAAGTTGTCAAGACTCAGCTCGTCCAACGGTACGCGCATGACTACCGTGTCGAATGTCTGGGCGATCTAGGGGAGGCGCTGCGGATGCTGCCGGAGTTGGCAGACGACGGCGAGGAGGTAGCGCTGGTGCTTGCGGGGAGGTCGCTGGTAGTGAGGACGGGCGGTGGGCTGTTCGAGCACGTGCGTGAGCTCCACCCGCACGCGAAGCGCGCGCTGCTGGTCCCACCCGGCGCTTGGGCAGACGGGTCGAGCGCGGAGGCGATCCGCGGGTTGATGGCGCTTGGGCGGATCGATTACTACGTGGTCAGTCCGGCGGGCTCGCCGGATGAGGTGTTCCACGAGGCCGTCTCGAGCTTCCTGCTCGAGTGGGCGAGCGATCGGCGTATCGTTCCGCAGACCGTCCGCATCGTCGGCGACGCGTGGTCGGGCAGGGCCTACGAACTCAGGGAGGTCTTCGAGCGTTGTGCGGCTCCGCACGCCTTCTGCCTGGCAGATTCGGATGAGGGGCGCGAGCTGCTCGGCAAGGCCGGTCCTGACGCGAAGCTCCCGCTCATGGTCCTACCTGACGGCAGTGCGCTGAGTGACCCTTCCAACGCCGAAATCGCGGAGGCCGCTGGGGCTACGGCCGACTTCCAGGAGCAGGTCTACGACGTGGTCATTGTCGGCGCGGGGCCGGCGGGTTTGTCGGCAGCCGTCTACGGCGCGTCTGAGGGGCTGCGGGTGCTCGTCATCGATGAGGGCGGAGTCGGTGGACAGGCCAGGTCCAGCTCGCTCATCCGCAATTACCTTGGCTTCCCCAAGGGCATCAGCGGCAGCCGACTGGCCGTGCAGGCCCACGAGCAGGCGTCCGTGTTCGGAGCGGGCTTCGTGTTCATGCATCGGGCGATCGCTCTCGCTCGCTCAGGGACCCGGCTCGAGGTGTCGCTTTCGGATGGGCGGCGCGTGACCGCGAGAGCGGTGATCCTCGCCACCGGGGCGAGCTACCGTCGCCTGGGCGTTCCCTCGCTGGAGCCCCTGCAGGGCGCGGGTGTTTTCTACGGCGGCGCAGTCTCGGAGGCTCCTGCGCTGAGCGGCAAGGATGCCTACATTGCCGGTGGCGGAAACTCCGCTGGCCAGGCGGCCCTGCACCTCGCGCGCTACGCCCGACGCGTCACGCTGCTCGTGCGCGCGCCATCCCTCGAGGCCGGGATGTCGCACTACCTCCTGCGAGCAGTCGAGGCCACGCCCAACGTGGAGGTGCGCACCGGCACTGCGGTGGTCGACGGGGGTGGCGAGGGCTCCCTGCAGCAGCTGGTCTTGCGCGAGACCGCCACCGGCGAAGAGAACACGGTCGCGGCCGACGCCCTGTTCGTGCTGATCGGAGTCCGCCCGCACACGAACTGGCTGCCCGCGGCGATCGCAAGAGACGCGAACGGGTTCCTCCTCACGGGAGAGGAACTCCCGGACGGCTCCGACTGGCCGCTAGAGCGCCGGCCGTACGCACTCGAGACCAGCTTGCCGGGCGTGCTCGCCGCCGGAGACGTGCGACACGCTTCGGTGAAGCGGGTGGCCTCCGCAGTCGGGGAGGGCTCGATCGCCGCCCGACTCGCCCAAAGCCTCCTGGCCTACGAGCCGCTGCACGACGGAGGGTCGTCGGAGACGGCCGATCCGCGGGCGAACGCCGCCGCGCGCTAGGTGTAAGACCCAGCCAGGTTGTTCCTCTTGCGCGCCTCCAGCCGCTGTAGAGGTGGCACGGTCGAGATGTAGGCGGAGCCGTTGTCGGTCATCACACTCGCGCCGAATAGTCCGCCCCATTGCCTGGAGGAGGGGGTCGGCGAGTTCGTCGTCGAACTCTCAAGCCCGACCTACGACGCAGGCGAGGAGACCCTGACCTACCAGGTCGTGTCGATCCGCGCCGACCCGGCCGACCTCCCCCAAGACGTCGGCCCGGGAAGCGTGCTCATCGACAGCGCCTCGGGGGTGACGTTCTACGGCACCGTCTACGAGCAGAACAACGGACGCGAGCGTCGCTCGGCGGTCGACGCCGCTCAGACGGCCGCCGTCTCGTCCGCGAGCTCGGTGAGGATCTCGCGCAGGGAGGCGCCTTTCCGGAAGCTGCGAACCTGGCGCTCGGCGCTCGATCCGCGCTCGAGGAGACCCTCGATCCGCCTGAGCACCCAGTCGCCGTCGGCGGCGGCGGCGTCCTCGGCGACACGGTCGAGGAGCTCACCGGCGAGAACACGTGCACCCGCGTCGCCCCCGCCCTCGCGGATGAGCGGCGCCCGAAGGCCGTGGCGGATCGTGAGCCAGCGGTTCTCGGCGACGATGAGGCGGTTCGCGCGCCGAATACCGATTCCACGGTCGTAGGCCTTGCCATAGTGGCGAACGAGCGCCTGGACGAGTCCCGCGATCGCCGCCGAGTCCTCCACCCGTGGCTGCGAATCCATGATCCTCACCTCGATCGTTCCGAACCTGGGGTTCAGCCGCGCGTCCCACCACGCGTAGGAGGAGTCGGCCATCGCGCCCGCCCGCCGCAGCTGCTCCAGCGTCGCCAGGTACTCCTCGTAGCTCTCGAACAGGGGTGGCAGACCGGTACGGGGCATGGTCTGACCGAGCACGACCCGCGTCGACGCGAGCCCCGTCTCCTCACCGGCGAGGAACGGGCTCGAGGCCGAGAGGGCAAGCAGCAGCGGCAGGTGCGGGAGCACGCCCTCGATCACCTGGAGCGCCTTGGCGGCGCCGCCGACGGCGACATGCACGTGCATGCCGAAGACCACCACCTGGTGCGCCGGGTAGCGGAGAGCTGCGACCAGCTCCCGGTAGCGGTCGCGGACGGTGACCCGTTGCTCCTCGAGCGCCGAGAACGGATGCGTCCCGGCCGCCGCGACCCGGATACCGCACGACGCCGCGCTGCGCACGACCTCCCCGCGCAGAACGGCCAGCTTCTCCAGCGCGGCGGCAGGGGTCCGGCACGGGCTGCTCGCAATCTCCACCTGGCACTGCATCAGCTCGGGCTTGAGCCGGCCGGCGTCTCCCGCCTCCCGCAAGAGGGGCTCGATCGCCTGCGCGAGCTCGAGCGTGTCCGCGTCGAGGAGCATCAGCTCCTCCTCGATCCCGAGCGTGTACTCGCGTCCGTGGGCGAAGCGCTCGCGATTCGCTGCAAGCGGCGGCAGCGCCGGATCGACCATCGTCCTGCCCTTCCTTCAGTGCTCGCATCGCGCACGATACGACGACATGACTGTCTCGGCCACCTCGCCCGGGCAAGCTCGCCGCCGCGTGCCGCGAGTGTCCCAAGGTCGAGTCGCTGGAGACGTACGCCTACGTCGCGTGCCAACAGCAGGATCCGACACCCGCTCCGACACTGGCTGCCGCACCGACACAAGCGCCGCCGTCTCCGAGATCTTACGATCTGGATGTGCGATTCCGCAGGACGCGCCCGTGACGTCCGTCGACGACCGCCGTCGCGGGGTCTTGGCCGCGGTCGAGCGCGCCGTGAGCGGGCAGCCGGGCGTGGACGCACACGAGCGCGCGGTTGCGGCTCTCCATGAAGGGTTTCCGCGGTTCTCTTGGGTGGGGATCTACCTCGTCGAGGGAGACGAGCTGGTTCTGGGACCGTCGATCGGCCACGAGCTGGGCGGGGCCGCTCGGATCCCGCTCGGCATTGACGTGCGCGGGATCGCAGCGCAGAGCGGACGAACCCTCGTCGTGGACGACGTCACAGAGGGCGAATACGTCGTTGAAAACGTCCCCTGGGCCAGGAGCCTGGCCGTGGTCCCGATCGCAGCGCGAGACAGGGTCACCGGAGTGATCGTCGTCGCGTCCGACGAGACTGCGGCCTTCAGCACGGTTGATCGCGAATTCCTCGAACGCATCAGCCGGGTGCTCTCCTGGCACGTGTCAGGCTAGGACACC
Source organism: uncultured Gaiellales bacterium (assembly GCA_964498265.1). Classification (GTDB taxonomy): domain Bacteria; phylum Actinomycetota; class Thermoleophilia; order Gaiellales; family Gaiellaceae; genus CAZCIJ01. Next base: position 4,192 of record CAZCIJ010000189.1, read on the forward strand.
ACCCGCGGCGCCCGCTTTCGCTCGTCGTCTGTGACCGAGTATCCTCCCTCCGCTCGTGGGACGTCTTCGCCAACGCCCATCGTGAGTGGCAGCGAGGACGTTCCCTCCGGCGCGATCGCGTCAGAGCGCAGGATCCGGGTAGCTAGTGCCTCGTCCAGGGAATACGGCACGCTCTGGCGGCTGCAAAGCGGCGCGCTGCCGCGTCCTCAGTCGCGCCCGTGGTAACTCGACGCACCAGCGTAGGGCGCTCCCTGCGTCCTTGCATCGCTTGCTTTTCGCTCCCCAGGATCATCACCCTATTCCCCGGACGAGGCACTAGATGATTGATTCCGAATGCCTCGCACCCCCGGCTGGGGGCCTGCACACGGCGCATCGCGCCCGCCTCGATCGGCATCAAGGTACTCCAACCTTGACGCCGATCGAGTCGACCACGCTGCTTGGTGCATGCCCTCCCCACGGGCACGCCCATTCGGAATCAATCATCTAGTCGCGCTCGACGCCTAGAAGGTCAGCGATTCCGTGCTCGGCTGAGTGCAGGTCGCCCTCGCGCAGGTGGTCGAGGACGACCTCCCCCTGCCGCCGCTGCTCTCCCGTTGCCGTCTCGAGGAAGTGCCGCATGTGGTGGCGCGCCTCTGCGACGGCGCGCTGGTCGACGGCGACGAGAGCGAAGCGCAGGTGGAGGCGGTCGAGGCCGAGCATCGGCTCAGCCGTGCCGGCGAGCATCTCCTCGATCAGATGCTCGGCCTCGTGGAGCTCCCCGGCGCGCAGCAGGTCGCGGGCCCGCTCCATCTGCTCGCGATGCTCACCCGTGACGGCTTCGATGATGTGGCCCACGTGGTGGAGGGCGTCCTGGGGATCGTTGGCGTCGATGGCGCTCAGCGCCATCCAGTGGTGGGTAGCCACCGGGTTGGAGAGCTCGACCGGCTCGACGTGCTCCTCGGCGGGCTCGAGCCCGGTGATGTACTGCGCAATTGCGTCGAGGTTCTCCCTCGAGAGCTGCGCTTCCGTGTATGACGGCATCTGCGCGAGAGGGTTGCGCACCTGCTGGAGGACTTGCTCGGCGGTATGGCCGGCAAGCGCTGGCCCGACTCCGGTGCCCTCGGCGTTCTCCCCGTGGCACGAGCCGCAGCCGGCTTCGAGGTAGAGCCCGTGCCCCTCATCGTCCCCGGCCGCGCTCGTCTCGCTCGCGGAAACTGTGTCCGTCTCAACCGACTCTGCCGTCGCCGTCTCGGGCGCAGTCGCCGGCTGCGTCTCGGCCGCGGTGGTCGGCTGCGTCTCGGTCTGGGCCTGCTGGTCACCTCCGCCGCCCGCGCAGCCGGCGAAGGTAACGACTACGGCGACGAGCATGATCACGCGCGCGCTCCGCGGGGGCATGAGCAGGAAGCTACTCCAATCCCTTACGCTCGGCAAGCGACGACTTCGTGCACGCCCGAGCGCCGGCCGCGTCCAGCGAATCCGGGCCCGAGCCGCGCGGGAACAACGGGTCAGGAACTTCAGCTAGCCCTGCGTCGACTCGACGATGTATGCGGCGACGTCTTGAATCTGCTCTTCGGTCAGCGTCCCGTCCTCGCCGAAGGCCGGCATCCCGTCTTCCCCGTTCGTGACGATCTCGACGACCTCATCGAGCGGGGGCTTCGCCTCGTCGAGGTTTGGGGCTTGGTCGCTGCTCGAGCCGGCGGCCGCGAGCGTGTGGCAGTTGCCGCAGCCCGCGTCGGCGAACACGGTCGCACCGGCCGCCGCGTCGCCTTCAGGCGCTGCTTGCTCGGTCTCGGTCGTCGCGGGTGCCGCCTCCTCCTCGTCGCCGCCGCACGCCGCGAGGAGCACGAGCGCCGTGAGGCCGAGCACGATGAGCGCTGCGATCCTCCTGATGCGCATCGCGCCAGTCTTACAGGCGAGGCGGGCGTGGTCAACCCCCTTTCGTCCAGCTACGACGAGCGTGCTGTCCGTAGAGGTGCCGACAGTCCCGACACGCGCCACGGGAACGAGGCTCGATCCGACCCCTGTCGCGACCTCATCCAGGAGGCGCCGGCCGTGCTCACCGCTGACATCACCGACTTCGCGATCAGCCAGGCAGATGATCCCGACGCCGAAGCGCTGACGCTGGTCGCCGCTCGCCTACAGCAGCGACTTGCCTCGATCGGTACGGGTGCGCCTCCCCGTGACCGGCTCGCGACGGTGCGCTGGCCGCGAGGTGGCGACGAGGAGCGGATCGCGCTCCTCTCGTCCGTCCTCGAGCGGGCACTTGAGGAGGCGGAGCTCACCGAGTTCGTCGTCGAAGCATTTCGCGCCGGGAAAGTCGCTGCGAGGACCGCCGCTGCCCTCCTTCCGGCCGCGCACTCCTTCGAGGCGCTCGGGATGCTCGACCCGGGCGACAGGCGCGCGAGGCTTGCGCGCCTGCTCGCTGAGG